>JAUVIX010000024.1 GCA_030592565.1 Chlorobiota bacterium | reverse complement strand
CAAATGGTGCAGTAGCTTACTCACCTGGCTTGTGAGGTCATCTTTATTATTGGTTTTAAGTTTTTCAATAGTGCTTTTTAGTTCCGTTGGGTCAACAGGTTTAATAAGGTAGTCGAAGGCGGCAAACTTGATAGCTTGCAGGGCAAATTTATCATATCCTGTAATAAATATTACAACAGGGTTGAGGTCATATTCACGTATTTCGCGTAACACATCAAAGCCATCTTTTTCCGGCATCTGAATGTCAAGAAAAAGGAGGTCGGGTTTATAATGTATAATACCCTTAATTCCTTCCAGTGGATTTTGATAGCTTTCAAGAATATCTATTTCAGAATAATCTTTCAGAAGGTCCACCAAAAGGTCTGTGGATTCTTTTTCATCATCAATTACTATTGCTTTGAATATATCTGACATATTTTTTTAATATTGTGAATCAAAACTATAAAAGCCTTCCCAGTACTAATTACATGCTTTCCTTAAATATCTATTAATTAGCAAATTCCAAAAAATAAAAAATAATAACCAAATTGTAAAATTTCATTTATTTAAACACTTATCACGGGTTTTTGAGTTTTGATATTTCTGTTTTGATATTTATTTGATATTTGTATTTTGTTACTTGTGATTTCCCTTGTTATTCTGGTATTTAGACCTGCCTTACATTATACTTTATATTTATCGGAATCTCAACAATAACCTTAGTTCCTGCCGGATTTCCTTTTTCATCATACAAATCTACAATTTCCTGTTTAATTTTTACGGAATTATATTTATTAAGCAGGGTAAAATAGTGGTTCATAACCATCATTCCCATACCTGTAGAGTCGGTTTTCGTTTCTGAGGCTCTCTTTCGTCCAACGCCATTGTCAGTAATATGAATGGATATGTGATTATTTTTCCTGTTAATACCTATTTGAAGCAACCCATCGGACTTTTTATCTTTTAATCCATGCTTTACCGCATTTTCAATATAATTCTGAATGGTCATCTTTGGAATCTTCCACTTTGTATCCACATTTTCGTTAATGGAAATATCATATATGAACCGGTCTTCAAACCTCAGCTTTTGAATATCAAGGTAGTTCCTCACCATATTTAATTCTTCTTCAATTGTACGTGAAATCTGGTCAGCCGATAAAAGATTGGATTTGACAAGGTTTGAAAACTTGATAAAATAATTGTAAGCAATATCACCTTTCTCTTTTTTCAACAAAGAGGCAATGGAGTTAAAAGCATTAAGTGTAAAATGAGGGTTTAACTGGTTGTTGATCGTCTTTAACTGAAGTTCGGATATCTGATTTTGAAGCAGGAGTTTATCCCGAAGTTGCATTTGTTGTAGTTTTCGGATTAACAGAATAACTAATAGAACGGTCAGATATATCCCAAGATAAACGGGGTATCTTAGCAGATAAAAAATATTATATCCATATTGATAAATTGTGAAGTTCTCTCCCCTTTGTAAATACAACTTTGGGGTTTCGGTGGATGATTCAATGATAGATTGTGAATAGTGGCCACGGCCGCCAGTAAATTCAAACTCAACCGGAAAAGTAAATCCCTCTCTGAAAACTATTGCATTCTGACTATTCTTTTTCATAAATAGATATTCAGGCTTTGCATCTCCGTCAAGATCCAATATCATAGGGCGTGGAGATATTTCGGTTTTAAAATCAAGAGTTTTTACTACCTGTAGGTTTTTATCAATTTTACTCATCACTCCATGATCATTGATTATCCAATAACTATCTTCATTTTCCTTTAACAAATAAGTTTGATATTTTGCTGTTTTGGGAAATCTGTTTTGAGCAATTACTTCTCCTTTGTGATTATATAGTGAAAGAATCGGGTAATTATTTTTTGAACCAGAGTGTGAATAGAGAGCAAGAATAGTGTTTACACCATTGTTTTTATAAGGTTGAACAGTTAAAAGTGAATGAAAGCCCGGGAATTCTATTGGGTCAAACAGATAATTCAGTTTATGGTCAAATACCATTAACCAGGTACTGTAATCGGAATATGGTATTCCTGCTGAAGCACGTATGTTTCCAGCAGCACCAATAGTGCCGATAATCTCAGGATAGCCGTCTTCATCCAAATCAATAAATTTAATGTGCCCGATAATGGACGCACTTGTAGGAGTCATTATTAGAGAATCTTCATCAATACGATAAATGCAGATTGACCGTGGTTGGAGAGAAGAGCCACTATGTATTCCAAATACCAATTCCTTTAAGGAGTCATTATTCAAATCAATTAAGTTAAAATCATTTATTGAATATTCAATCTTATTGTCAACACTATTCAGTAGAGTAATGAACCTTCGTTTAATTATATATTCACCATCTTCAACAGGTATTATCCCATATAAAAAAAGAGAATCCTGTTTTTGAGAGAGTGTATATATCTCTTTTTGGCCATCACCGTCATAATCCCCTGCAATGAGACGTTCACATCTGCCTGGCAGCTTATTAGTAAAATTCCATTGGTCAATAAGGCCTCCCTCGTGGTCAAACACCTGGATACAATAATGATCCTGGCCGGAAATAAATGAAAGTATCTTCTCACTGTTCCCATCTCCATCCAGATCGTTAAAGTAAATTATTTCATCAATGTTCCCTGTTTTTCCCTGTTTGACCGGTTCTATTTTATATTTGGAAAACATATCAGGCAAAGCAAATAAAATCGCTATCCAAAAAATAACGGATAGAAAATATGGGCTGTAGAAAAGAGGTTTAAACCTGATTGTTCTCATAGAGTGAAAAACTTCAAGTAATCAGTGGCAAAGATACGATAAATTTGAACTGAAAGTAGTGATAAAACCAAAGTGATAATATAGAAATTAAGATCGTTGCAATATATGTGAATAACTCATAATCAAACTCATTCTACTTCAATCTTCCTCGCCCAGTAAGTTCAATTAGTAAATGCAACTTTATAGAGTAAAACAGAGAAGTTTTTACAAGGGACAAAAAGTTATTCTAAAATATTTTTGCATAATGAGTATTGCAACGGTCTTAAATTGTAATTAGTAATGTAAGAAAAGGTGAGTCAGTAACTTAATAATCAAGATTATACTGAACCTTATATTCCATAGAATTTAATTCCAGCGCTATAAGATTCCCGAAGCCTGAACGTTCGGTCATATAGCATCCGTTATCTAGATCGATAAATTTGTAATTATTCTGTCGTATGCTGATATCAATAAACTCAAGATTTACAGGGACGTGCCCATGAATTATCCGCTTATTTTTAATTTTTGAGGATTTTATGTCGTAATCCCTGACCCATAGCATAGCATCCTTGTCTTCAAAGGGATTATCAATTCTGAAATTTAATCCGGCATGGACAAGAATAAAATCATCAAGTTCAATATAATACTCAAGACCCCTCATCCAATCGAGATACTTTTTTGGAAAATCTTTAATATCTGTTATGTTAAAGCTCTGCATTGTCTCTTTACCCCCAAAGATGAGCCACTCTTTCTTCTTTTTGTTTTTCTGTTTGATTCCCAAAAAGCTCTTTAGATTCAGCTCCTCCTCATAGGATTTTAGTACATACTCTTCATGATTTCCCATCAATAGATGAAGATTATACTCCTCTTTCTGAAGATTCATCAGATAATCAATAACCTCTTTGGAAGCAGGGCCGCGGTCGATATAATCGCCAAGAAAATAGAGATGGTCATACTTTGACGGCCGGATCATATCCTCTATCAAAGCCTGCAGGGTTTGTGCACATCCATGTATGTCGGGGATTACCCAATGTTCTCTCATCTCTAAAAATATTCTAAAGGTTAAAACTCAACCGATTATTCCTAAAATACGGTTAATGAATAACGGCTGTAAAAGTATTCAATTTTATTCAAACTTTTATCACTTGAAAATTTAATTTACTTTTGCTTGCAAAAAATGAAAAAATATAACAAAGCGATATTAATAATAATGGACGGGTGGGGCATTGGCGATAAGTCAAAAGCAGATGTTATATCCCAGGCCAATACTCCATATCTGGATTATCTTAACGAAAATTATCCCCATTCTCACCTTTTAACTTGTGGCGAAAATGTCGGTTTGCCTGATGGGCAAATGGGTAACTCCGAAGTAGGACATCTTAATATCGGTGCCGGCAGAGTGGTTTATCAGGACCTTGTGAGGATTAACAAAGCTATCGAAGATAATAGTATTGCAAATAATGAACAGCTTGTAAAGGCTTTTACTTATGCTAAAGAGAATGATAAAAGTATTCATTTTCTTGGACTTGTGTCGGATGGCGGAGTTCACTCTCAGGATAAACATCTGTACAAACTTTGCGACCTTACAATGGATTATGACCTTGAAAAGGTTTTTATTCATGCCCTCACTGATGGCAGGGACACTGACCCGAGAAGCGGACTGGGGTATGTTAGGAATCTTCAGGAGCATCTCGACAAATCAAACGGTAAGATTGCTTCACTAATCGGGAGATATTACACAATGGACAGGGACAAACGCTGGGAAAGAATTAGGGAAGGGTATGATCAGATGGTTTTAGGGATAGGAAAGCATACGCATAATATTCTGGAGGCAATTCAGGAATCGTATGATGAAGGAGTTACTGACGAGTTTATTAAACCTATTGTTGTGGTTGATAATAATGATAAGCCTATTGGGACTATTATGGATGGTGACGTAGTTATATGCTTCAATTTCAGAACAGACAGATTGCGTCAGATAACTACAGCACTTACACAACAGGATTTTCCTGATTTTGAGATGAATATCCTCAATCTGCAATATTATACTATGACAAATTATGATGAATCGTTTAAAGGAATAAATGTTATTTATGATAAAGAAAATGTTAAGAATACTCTTGGTAAAGTGGTTTCTAATGCAGGATTAAATCAAATTCGTATTGCTGAAACAGAGAAGTATGCCCACGTTACCTTTTTCTTTTCAGGAGGCAGGGAGGAACCTTTTAAAAATGAGAAAAGGATAATGATCCCATCACCGAAAGTTGCAACTTATGATTTGCAACCTGAAATGAGTGCTTTTGAAGTCAGGGATGCAATAGTAGAAGAGTTAAAGACCCAGTGGGCTGATCTTGTTGTGCTAAATTTTGCAAATGGTGATATGGTCGGGCATACAGGTATTTATAAGGTAATAATGAAGGCTGTTGAAACGGTTGACCAATGTGTAAACGATGTTGTCGAAACGGCAAAGGCTAACAACTATACGGCAATGATTATTGCAGACCATGGTAATGCCGATAATGCCGTTAACCCAGACGGATCACCAAATACGGCACATTCACTTAATCCGGTACCTTGTATCGTGGTTAGTGATAAATATAAAAAAGTTAAAAACGGTATTCTCGCAGATGTGGCTCCTACTATCCTGACTATTATGGGCCTTGAAATACCAAAAGATATGACAGGAAAGGTGCTTATAGAGTCGCAGTCAAAGGGTGACCTCTGATTACCGACTTGAAATAAACAGACAACAACAAACACAATGAACAAATATAAAAAACTCAATAATATCCTTGGAGCAATAGTCTTTTTCATTGCCTCCTTGGTTTACATTTTGACAGCAGAACCTACAGCAAGCTTTTGGGATTGTGGCGAATATATTGCAACAGCTTACAAGCTTCAGGTCGGGCATCCGCCGGGAGCACCGTTGTTTCAAATTCTGGGCAGGTTTTTCTCCTTGTTTGCTTTTGGCGATACCTCTCACGTGGCTCAAATGGTTAACATTATGTCAGCACTATCAAGTGGCCTGACTATTATGTTCCTTTTCTGGACTATCACAATTCTGGCAAAAAAGCTGGTGATGAAAACTGGCGAGATGACCGAAGGAAAAATGTATGCTGTCCTTGGTAGTGGACTGGTTGGATCTCTGGCATATACATTTACCGATTCCTTCTGGTTTTCAGCAGTGGAAGGCGAAGTTTATGCAATGTCATCCTTTTTTACAGCCTTGGTATTCTGGGCAATTTTAAAATGGGAGGAGAAGGCAGATGAGGAACATTCATTCCGCTGGCTAATCTTTATTGCTTATATGATGGGGCTTTCTATCGGTGTTCACCTTTTGAATCTGCTCGCAATTCCTGCCATCTCTTTTGTCTATTATTTCAAAAGATACAAAAACCCAAATCTGAAAGGTATTATCATTACGTTTGTTATTTCTATATTGGTATTGGCCCTGGTGATGAATGGTGTTATTCCCTGGATTGTAAAGTTTGCCGGTTATTTTGAACTCTTTTTTGTCAATGTCCTTGGATTACCGTTCAATACAGGTGCAATTATTTATTTCATTGTCCTGATAGGTGGGATTTACTGGGGAATCCGCTATACCCGTAAACAGCTAAAAGCGGTATGGAATACTGTTATATGGGGTTTGACTTTTCTTTTAATCGGGTACTCTTCATTTTTCCTGTTGGTAATAAGGTCGAACGCAGATACACCAATAAATGAGAGCAGTCCAAAGGATGCAATAACACTGCTTTCTTATCTTGCCAGGGAGCAATATGGTGACTGGCCAATCTTTTCAGGGCCCTATTATAATGCTCCAGTTATTGAACGCAAGGATGGAAAGCCCGTTTACAGTAAGGATGAAAAGAAGGGTAAGTATGTGATTATTGATGACCGAAAAGGGACTGTTCCGGTATACGATCCGCGATTTACAACTGTTTTTCCAAGGATGTGGGATAACACCAGCCAACAATATATTAAGGATTATAAGACGTGGAGCAAAATGAAGGGGGAGCCTATCAAGGTTGAAACAGATTATGGAGAGAGTAAGGTTTTATATAAACCGACTTTCGGTGAGAATCTTCGTTACTTCTTCAGATACCAACTTGATCATATGTATTTCAGATATTTTATGTGGAATTATTCCGGCAGGCAGGATGATATTCAGGGAATGGTTGACAGGAAGCATGGTAATTGGATTACGGGAATTCCTTTTCTTGATGAAGCCCGACTTGGCCCGATAATGAATTTACCTGAAAGTATGAAAAGCAAAGCCACCAATAAGTTTTATATGATTCCTTTTATTCTGGGACTTTTTGGACTTATTTACCAGTTAAGGAAAGATAACAGAAATTCACTGGTTGTTTTTCTTTTGTTTTTTATGACCGGACTTGCCATTGTGGTCTATCTGAATCAACACTCACCTCAGCCGAGGGAGCGAGATTATGCTTATGCTGCTTCGTTTTATGCTTACGCAATATGGATAGGACTGGGTACTTTAGCAATTTTCAGTTTTATCAGGAAGTATCTAAGCTCAAAGCCAGCCGCCTTTATTGTAACTGGTGTTTTATTGATATTGGTGCCGGGTATAATGGCCAAAGAGGGCTGGAACGATCACGATCGTTCAAACAGATATACTACCATTGCACTTGCAAGTGACTATCTTAACTCCTGCGCTCCCAATGCAATTCTTTTTACCAATGGCGACAATGATACCTTCCCGCTATGGTATGCACAAGAGGTTGAGGGTGTACGGACTGATATTAGAGTTGTTAATCTCAGCCTCCTGAATACTGCCTGGTATATTAATCAAATGAGAAGGAAGGTGTATGATTCTGACCCAATTCTCTTCTCAATGCCTCCGGAATTATATGCTGATACTAAGAAAAATTATACTTACATAATAGAAAATGAGAAGATTAAAGGGTTTGTGGATTTGAGGCAGCTTTTTGATGTAATGATTGATAACCCAAAAAGCCTTATGCGCAATACAGCTATGGGGGCTTTAGACTTCTTCCCTACTAAGAAATTTAAAATTAAGGTTGATTCGGCAACTGTTGTAAAGAATGGAGTTGTTCCCCCTGAATATGCTGACAGGATTGTTAAAGAGATTATCTGGACATTTAATAGCAATGCCATTTCAAAAAGTTCTTTAATGGTACTCGATCTTTTAGCAACAAGTAATTGGGAAAGACCTGTCTATTTTGCAATAACAATAGGAAGTGATGCATATATGGGCCTTGAGGACTATTTTATGCTCGACGGACTTGCCTACAGGCTTGTTCCTGTAAAGTCAAAAGCAGACAGAGGCCAACCCGGTATTGTTAATACTGATGTTATGTTTGACAATTTGATGAATAAATTCCGGTGGGGTAATATGAATAATCCTGATGTTTATCTTGATGAAACAAACAGAAGGATGACTATGAATCTTCGTAATAATTTTCATAGGCTGGCTAGTGCGTTGATAAACGAAGGGAAAAAGGATTCAGCACGGATGGTGCTTGATAAGTGTATTGAAGTTATTCCCGATAACTGCATCCCTTTCGACTATTTTGTGATACCTCTTGCCGAAGATTATTATACCATTGGTGAAAATGAAAAGGCCAATGCCCTGGTAGAAAGACTGATTGTTGTTTTTGATGAGCAGTTTAAATATTATTTTCAGTTTTCGGGAAAAAGGGCGAGAAGATATGACACCGATATTCAGCAGAATCTTTATATGGTTCAGAAATTATCTCAGATTACTCAAAAATATAAACAGAACGATCTTTACAAACAAATTTATGATGTTTTCGAAAAAAATGTCAACCTGAATCAGTCCGGTAATAAATAATAGTCTTAATACACAGAGTTAATTATTTTAATAATATGAAGTGGCTACTTACAATATTGAGTTTAGTACTATGGAGTACATTACCGGCACAACAACCGGATACCATAGCAATAAATGAGTGCTTAAATCAGAGTAAGAAGTTTGCGTATAGCAACAAAGACTCGGCATTATATTTTGCATCTGAGGCTTTGAAACTATCACGTGAATTCAACAATGAATCCAAAGAGACATCTTCTTGTACAAGATTAGGTGACATTTGGTCAATCCACGAGGTTTTCGATTCTGCAATTTTCTATTATAAACTGGCATTAAATATCCACAATGCAAATGCAGATAACAAAAGTGCTGCAATAATTATGTCGCGAATTGGATACAGTTATTATTATGCGGGTCAATATGATAATGCTCTTGAGTTTTTTAAGAAAAAAGTTGATATTTGTTCAACTGAAAACGATAAGCCCGGGCTTGCAGCAGTGTATAATGACCTTTCAGCCTGTTATAGCGATTTAGACAAAACAGAAGAAGCATATAACTACTCATTAATGTCTTTAAAAATTAATGAAAATATAAAAGATGTAGAGGGGATTGCAGGCTCATTGGTTAGCCTTGGTGTTCTTAAAAGTGAAATGGGAAACAATAATAAGGCAATTGATTATTATAATGAAGCGATGAAGTATTATGTTGATATTGGTTCTAAAACAGGTCAGTCAATGTGTTTTAATAATCTCGGAGATTCCTATTCCTCACTTGGTAGATATGAAGAGGCGCTGGCCTATTTTAACAAAGCTCTTGAAATTGATATTGAACTCGAAGATGATTATGGGATAGCTATAGATGAAAATAATATTGCTGACAATTACCTTATAATGGGAGATACGGCAAAAGCCTTAAGTGGGTTTAAGGATGTCCTGAAATTTGCACAGGAGAAAGGATTTAATATGGTTATTTCAACCTGTTGTTATAATCTTGCCGAAGTATATTATCACAAAGCCAATTATTCTGAAGCAATTAATTATGGTAAGTTAAGTGAAGAGTACGCTCGGCTGACAGGAGCTCCAGGTGATATAATGGATGCTTGCCAGATACTTTCAAATAGTTATGCGAAATTGGGTAAGTACGACAGTGCTTATGAATTTCTTAAATATTACGGGGAGTTGTATGACAGCCTGTTTACTGCCGAAAAAAGCAGGCAAATACTTGAGATTGAAGCAAAGTATGAATCTGAAAAAAAAGAGCAGGAAAATCAGCTTTTAATCAGGAAAAATGTTGTTGACAGACGAATCAAGATTGCTTTGTCAGGTTTACTCGTTATTGCCATTGTTTTAATTTTCACACTTTACCGGCTGATACACATTAAAAGGAAGTCGGAAAGGGAACTTGCACTTCAAAAAAACTTTTATGAAAAACTTCTTGGTAACTCTCAGGATTTTATTGTTGTGGTTGACAAAAGCCAGAAAATTAAATATATTAGTCCTTCAATAGAGAGTAAAATTGGCAGGAAGCCGGAAGACAGAGTTGGAGAAAATGTGTTTAAAAATGTTCATCCGGATGATAAAATGGAATTGCAAGCTGATTTCAGCAGGATACTCAAAGGGAATAATCCCGTAATATTTGAGTTTCGATTAAGCGATGCTTCCGGGAGATATCTGAATATGGCAGCCTATGCAAAAAAACTGCTTGATGACCCCAATATTCAGGGTGTTATTGTTAATTTTTGGGATATCACCGAAATCAGGAAAACGGAACAAGCTCTGAAAATGGCAAATGATACAAAGGATAAGGTATTTTCTATCATTTCGCATGATCTGCGTGGCCCCATTAGTACTAACAAGAGTATTATTGATCTTGTTGTTAATGAGTTTGATAATCTTAGCAAGGAGGCAATCAGAGACCTATTGACCTCTTATAAACCTACAGTAGATGCAACCTATTTTTTGCTTGAGAATTTATTGTCATGGGCAATGGATCAAATGGGAAAACTGAAGTTTGACCCGGGACTAAATCCTGTAAAACCCATTATTGATGCTAATATAAATTTATATTCCGCACAGGCAGAATCAAAGGCTATTACAATCATCAATGAGATAACGGAAAACCTTATAGCCTATTTTGATAAGGGAATGATTGATATTGTTATTCGAAATTTTATTTCTAACGCAGTTAAGTTCACGCCAAAAGGAGGAGAAATAGGGGTAGATGTTAAAAGAGAGGGTAACTTTCTGAAAGTGGAAGTATCTGATACTGGAATTTGAATAGATGAGAATGTTGTTAGTTCTTTATTTGGTAAGGGTATTAAGAGTAAATATCTGGGTCAGGGTACAGAGAATGAAAAGGGCGCAGGCATTGGACTTATGCTGTGTGAAGAATTTGTTGAACTTAATGGTGGCACAATTGGAGTTGAGAGCAAAAAAAATATAGGATCGGTATTTTTCTTTACACTTCCGATTGAATAATAATAATTTCATAAAGGAATATGAAGACTCATAAAATTCTAATTGCAAACGACCAGAATGTTGACTTTCTGGTAATTTCATCCTATATCAAACTAACTAATGAGGATATAGAGATTGTCAGGGCAGAAAATGGTCTTATTGCTTTTGAAAAGGCTAAGGAAGTGTTACCTGATTTAATAATTATGGATTGGGAAATGCCGGAATTGAACGGAATTGAATCTATTAAGAAATTAAAGGCGGATGATGACACTAAAGAGATTCCTGTTATTATGATCACTGCTGTTAATAAATCAACTGAAAATCTGAATACTGCATTTAACGCCGGAGCAATAGATTTTGTGAGATACCCGATTGATAAGATAGAACTTCAGGCCAGGATTAAGTCTGTATTGTTGCTATCCCTTTACTATAAGGAGATGGTTCATGCCGAAAAGCAGGCAAGGGAGTTGCTCGAAGAGATTATTGAGCGAAAAAAGATAGAACTATCACTTCTTACGCTTACCAGTATTCATAAGAGAAATCTGTTATCTGAATTAAAGAAGCAGGTTGACGAACTTAGTGAGGCGAATCCGGAGATAAGAGGGATTAGCAATATTTATTCAATAATCAGGTCATATGAAGAGAGTGAATCCGACTGGATAGTTTTTGAAAAACATTTTGAAGAGATACATAATGGTTTCTTTGAAAGGCTTGAAAATGCTTCAGTGTCAGAATTATCGCAGGGAGAGAGACGTTTTGCCGCCTTTATCAGGAGTGGCCTTGCTTCTGACCAGATTGCGAAAATGATGAGTATTTCGATGGAAGGCGTAAAAAAGAACCGCTACAGACTTAGAAAAAAGCTGGGAATCGAGACGTCAGAGAGCCTGGATAAGATCATTGAGAGTATCTAATATCAAATAAGTAGTGCCTGTCCACCATTTGTCCACCATCAAAATTTTTTTATAAGGAAACCTTGATATATTTTTGCCGTTATAAATTTTAACAGATAGTTCATAAAAAATATTTTTCCAAAATTAAAAGGGGAGAGAAGTCTTATTTCTTTCATCTTCGGTAAACAATTTCGCAGGAATCCCAAAGTTCTTGTGGTAATTAAATTTTGTGTTATAGAATTAATTAGTTAGCGAGAAAATAGCTTTTTCAGATTTCGGGGTTTTGGTACATAGGGGTGCTTTTAAGCACCCTGTACCATTTTTGGTATCTAAATTCTAATTTTTGTGCTTAGTTTGGCAAAATACCCAAAACCCAAAGTTCAAAAAACAAATAAATTCCAAAACCCAAAGTTCAAAAATCAAAACAGGTTTGGTATTTAATAAAGTGAAATTTTATAATTATTTGAATTTTATAATTTGTTTTTTGTCTTTTCTGATTAATTTATGTTGGGAGTTAGGTTATTCGTTAACCGGCTCCATACCCAAAACCTCCTCTGCAAATTCAAAAGTCTTCTCCTCAACGGTTTTGAAATCTTTTGATAGGATCCCTGATGCAATGGGATGAACGCCTGCGTTCGGAAAAGCTACTTTCCATTTTTTAGATTCCGGAGTGGAAACCTGATCGAACATTTCAAGCAACCTCGGTACCGAAACAGTAGGGTCCTGATGTTCTTCATCTTTGTAATAATAACCAAGAAACAGTGGTTGATGTATTTTTTTAAAGGTTTCTTCATTCATTGTTGCATTCACAAGTATCTTCATTGCCCTGACTGCTTCGAGCCTGTATTTCGATTGCCAGTATTTCTGAACCTCTGGCGGATCATCATAAACCACATATTTGCCTTGAATCAATTTTCCGAGAAATAGTCCGCAGGGTTTTGTAAGAATATTTGCCGACTTATCAGCAACATCAACATTGGGAGAATAGAGAATAAGTCCGTCAATCCAGGAGTTTTCAGCTGCAATAGCCAATGACAATGTCCCTCCGGTTGAAGTACTCATTAAAATTACCTTATCACCCAATTGTCTCCCGATTTTAACAGCTTCTTTTGCCGTTCTGAGATAATTCTCAGGAGTAAGGTCAACCAGAGCATCTGTTGTGTCGATACCATGTCCGTAAAGGCGGACAAGATACATATTGCATCCATATCGTTTGGCAAAATCTAAGTTAACAGGGTCTCCTTCCATCCAGCTGGCTGAAAATCCATGAACATATACTAACACAAATTCGGTCTTCTCTTTTTTGTCAGGATTAGCCCAGACAATCCTGGCCTCATTATCTTTTTTTATCGTTGTCCTGGCAGCTTCCGATTGGTTGATTTCAGCTTCAAGTTGTCCAAGGTTCTTTGCATTTGTGTCGTTTTCAATTTTTGCAGATAAGTGTACATTTGCAGATTTTGATATCATAATATAGGCTATTACAACGATAAATATTATAATTAAAATCCAAATAAATATTTTCATCTTCAATCAGTTTTGTTAAATGATAATTCTGCAAATGTAACCAATATATTTACTTTTTGTTTTATGTGATTCGGAAAAAAGCTATAATTTTACAAAGTTTAAAAAATAATATTATGAGTAGATTTAAAATATTTTTAGTGTTTGCAGTTATAATGGCTGCAGGATTTGCATCCTGTAACAAGGATGAAGATAAAAATAGCGACCCTGCTATTAATTCGATAACGGTGAGCCCGACTCAAACAGAGACCAACACCAACGTAGCTGTTTCTGTTGAAGCCTCAGATACTGACGGAGATATCCTGAGTTACAGTTATACTGCTACAGGCGGGGTGATATCCGGGAACGGGCCTGCGGCAGTATGGATGTCAGCACCTCAGCAGGGCACTTATACAGTAACTGTTACTGTAAACGACGGCAAAGGAGGTTCTGCAAGTGCAAGTGCAACATTAGCTGTTGTCCAGGGAAAGTACAAGGTCGTAAAATTGGAAACCGATTTTGGTGATATGATGATTTGGTTGTATAATGAAACACCAATCCATAAAGCAAATTTCCTGAATCTTACAAATAGTGGTTTTTACGACAGCCTGATTTTTCACAGGGTAGTCTATGATTTTGTCATCCAGGGAGGCGACCCGGAAGGAACTGGTTTTGGAGGTCCTGGTTATACAATTCCTGCCGAAATTGTAGATACTATGCAACACAGGTACGGAGCCGTCGGTGCTGCACGCCAGTCCGATTACTATAATCCCGACCGTGAATCGAATGGGTCTCAGTTTTATATTGTTACCGACCCCGATGGCGAGCCGGATTTGAATGGTAAATACACTATTTTTGGATATGTCTTTTCGGATATGGAAACGGCATTTGATATCTCACAGGTTGAGGTTGACTCTCTTAATAAGCCTTTAGAGACAGTCTATATGAAGAAATTGTCAGTAGAAGAATACACAGCGGAAGAGCTTAATGACATATTCGGTTTTGAAATCCCGTAAAATAAAACCGGCGGTGCTTCCGTTTTTTTATATTTGAGAGAATGATTAAAGATATAAAAGCTATGAAGTGGAATTTGTTATTGCTGCCGGTATTGCTATTTGTTATAGCTTGTTCTTCAACAAAAAACGTAGAGAGCATAAACGAGATTACAGCCCAAAGAGTTGAAGATTCTACCGAATATGAGTTGGTGGTTTTTGATTCCGGTTTTGATTCCTGGTTTGCTACTAACCGTAAACCTAAATGGTATCATTCGCATGAGTTTTACAAAAATTGGAATACCATTTATGTTAGTGAGTGGAACTTTAGGGTGACTAATATGGAATACAAAGAGCCTTATGATTATTCCATTAATTACGAAATAGGCGAAGATTACGGACTGGATGTCGATTTTGAGTTATACTGGTGGTTCAAGTTTATGGAGGATAAATACCATATGAAACTTGCCACTTTTGAGGGCCGATGAGGTAAATTGGAAAAAATATTTTTATTTTATGGAAAACGAAATAATTCACGAAAACAATAAATTTTATACTGTTGTAGAAGGGCTGGAGTGTCATCTTGAATATAAAATTAAAGATGATAACTCAATTGTTTTTTATCATACTTACGTGCCGCCTGCATTACGTGGACGTGGGTTGGCGATGAAGATAATAAGGGAGGGTCTGGACTACGCAAAAGCTCAAAATATGAAATTTGTTCCGACTTGCTCTGCAGTAAGGACTTTTGTAAGAAAATATCCTGAGTATGAGGAGAATGTACAGTGATGAAGAAAAATGATTTTTACACTATTTATCTGGCGATTAATACTATAAACAGTTTTGTTTAAAGTGGAAATACCCCGATAGCAATCTGGAGGCATGGTGTAGTGGTTATACAAAATTGGTACTGGTGGTTATTTCAGAGTTATCTGCAAGGCGAAGAAAGAAATTTTGCTGCCAGAATAAAGATAATGATACGCAACAAGGCGAAACCCACCGCACAGTTAAGCACTTTTGGTTTTTACCGAGGCAAATGCCAACATGAAAAACCAAAAGAGCTTAAATTGGGGCTTATTACAAAAAGAAAAAATATTTTGTCAAATTATTGAAATTGATCAATTCACTTAATAAATACTTTTTCGGTTACAACAGTTTCATTACTTAATACAACTACTACATAATATGCACTCTTTTCGAGTGTGACCTTATTAACGGTATTGTTTATTGAACCAGATGTAATTTCCAGGCCCATCATATTATAAACTTTAATATCGCCTGTAGTGAATCCGGGAACTATAACATAAACATCTTTATCATAAGAATAGATATTAAGGTCATTAATTGCATTTTCTTCTTTTCCGAAAGCTGCATTGCTGAAATGTAACAGGAACCTGTTCTGATTATCATCCGGATTGGCGGTGAAAGAATAAGAAGAAACCTGCCTTAAATCAATTATATTATTTTCTTCCAGGTCTTCGAGATATACTTCTATTTCGTCTTCAAGATTTTCCAAATCCGAAACAGTAATAGAATAAAGACCATCTACTCCAGCTTCAAACCCACAAGGGATGACCATGTTCTCATCCACGAATGGAAGAACATTTACTGCTAACTCATTGGCCTCACAGTATGAATAGAGTTGAGGTGCATCACTTATTCCTTTTATTTTCCAGGCATCGTATTCACTATCAAATCCGTTTGTAGCATTTTCGTTAAAATAGATAATTGTATTATCGGTGTAACCATTTCCATCTGCAATAAAACTGACCAGTCCTGAAATCTCATTGCCGGTTTTATAAAATGATTGTGTAGCGTGCTTTCGTTCGTTTTGAGGAATAGTTATAGAAGCACCTGTATTGTTAGCTTTTACCCAAAAGCCTTGTCCGACCGGCAAATCCCCGTTTCCTTTGGTTCCATAAGGGGTTACTCCATTATCATGGTTCCAGGTTAAATACTGTGCGCCATCATATACATAAGTTGTATAGTCCAGGTTGTTTTGGCTCCATCCGTTTGTCCATTCCAATGCAGATGGGAAAGGGTTCCCAATCATATTCCATCCTTTTCCACCGTGTGTTGCAGCAGAGGTATAATGTAAAGTAGGTGCTAAATCCCCATTATTCAAGGGGCCGGCATAGTTTGCCATATAATTGCCCGTTGAACCACTCTTAGACCAGGCTGCAAAACCTTGTCCCGGTGTGAGTGGATAATTGAGTACCGTTATGTAGTTCCATGTGCTGTCAGATTCAACAAAATATTTTAAATACACACCAAGGAATACATTTGAGACTGCATTGGCGACAGGTGATGAAACCATATGCCATTGATTTTGTGAAATATAACTTTCAACCGTTGCATCCACATTATTGGTATTATGCAATAAAGAAGCATTTCCTGTAGCGCCGGCCTTCAATACCAAACCATTTGTACCGGCATTGTTTGATAAAATTCCGTTTACGGTTAATGTTTCGTCAGAAGGTATGTATAAATGTGCACCCGGTTCAATGTTTAGATTATTACTTACTGCCCCTGTACCCGAATTTGTTTCAGGATAATTTCCACCTGATGGAGATGTAGGAATTGTAACATTGTTGCCAACGTCAGGTATTTTTCCAACATCCCAGTCCGAAATATCAAACCAATCGGTCGAGTTTGTACCTGTCCATGTTATACCGTCTTTAAAATCTACTGTATAATCCTCCACTTCTCCATAGGTTCCTGTTGAGCAGGGACCGAATCCGGTACCCCAGGATGCCCTTACACGCAGAAGGTGATTGCCAAAATTTGTTGTTAAAGGCAGGGTAATCTGAGTAGTGGTAGTTACATTTGCAGGACAATTTAAATCTGAAACCAGCTTTTCAGAAGTTTCAAATTCATGATTGTCATTCCAATCTATCCATAGGCATAGCCTCTCCTGATTATAAGACATTTCAAAACTCACATCATAAGTATTGTCTGGTAGTAAAGCGGTGGAAATGCCGCTGTAATCGGAATAATGGGAAGAACCGCTGCTGTTATCGATCGTATTTAAAATAAACCTTTTGATATGGGTACCGGCATCACCATTTGTATAACCGGGTTTACAATAAGTGCTGCTGAAGTCAGGATTGTCTACACCTGGTGCCGTATTATAAACTGTGCTCGCACCTGAACCATTGTAATCGTAAACGATAAAATAGTAAACCGTGGATGGATTTAGATTGGTAACGGTAACCATGGTTCCAGTACCATTATATATTACTTGTTCACCTCCCCCGTAAACCGGATCAGCCGTGGGGTCTGTTCCATCTGCAGGCGGGGTAAAACTGTTTTCCGTATTGATCTTGACAATCCTGTTGGCCCCGGTACCATTTGTCCACAAAACATCCATTTTATCTGTTGTTACATTTTCAAAATGAATGTCCCTCGCTTGATTCGCATCAGGAGCTAGCGTTGTAAATGCCTTTTCCTGGCCATAGGCTATGGAATAATTATTTCTTGCATAAGATTTTACATAGTATGTTGTATTTGGGAACAATCCACTAATATTGCTGGTAAACGTTCCTGCTCCCGTGCCGTCTTCTGTCTTCCCTACACTCTTACTGTAAGTGGGACCTGAAATTGTATCCCACACAACCCCCCGGTACTGTATAGCCCGGCCACCGTCATCGGTAATATTACCCCCACCTGTAGCTGTATAGT
>JAUVIX010000214.1 GCA_030592565.1 Chlorobiota bacterium | reverse complement strand
CACTTGAAAGGTCGTATTTTATTGAAGTGCTTTTACTAAATGGGTTGGGTGAGTTCTGAAATAATTTGCAATTGGATGTTATACCTTCATTTATTCCGGCTTTCATTTCAGGAGTGTCACCGGTTGAACTTTTGAATGATGCTCCGCCGTTTATCGAATAGAGGAACTCTATCTCCTTTTGTTGCTGTTTTATTGCCTCAACAAGAACAGGAATAAACCTTGTATAGCTCAAATACTTACTTCCGGTAGAGTCATCTTTGAAAACAACCTGCGGGAATACTGCTTCTATTTGATCAATTACAAAACCAAACCTCTCTTTGGCATATTGTTGCTGAATGTATCCGGGTAATCCTGTTAGAAGGCTGTCGGGCAAATGATATTTTATACCGTTTATCTCTTTTAGCTTTGATAAAACATTTACGATTGGTTCAAATCCATTTTTACCTTCCTCGCTTGCTCCGTCTTCCCAATAATTATAACTGTGTATGCCGTCAAAAAAACCGTTTCCAATTCTGTAATCGTCCATACCTAATTGTAACCACCAATCCCGTTCAGGATAAATAACAGGACAACCTTCCAGCCCATCATTCATATCTATATAAAAATCACGCCAGTTATCAAACCTTATAGCTCCTGTTTTTATGTCCAAACCGTAAGCCGGTGCGAGGGTTTTGATTCCTACGTTTCCATTCTGGTCAACTTTTATCTGGGCATTCGACTGAAGATAAAATACTGACAGGCAAACTATTAATATAATGCTAACTTTTTTCATTTTTATAATTTTTTGGTTAATAAATAAGCTAATAAATACTTTTTCCGATTTTCATTGTATTACAGCCTTATGCAGTGGGTATATGCATAAGGCATTATTAGATGAAGCGGTTTTCCGACAAAATTCTTTGAAATACAAAAAACCAAATAAGTGCAATCAAGCCTAAATCTTCATAACCTCTTGATATACAGATTGTTGTATAGGGGGGGGGTAATACTATGTTTTACATCTTTATTCATCCGGTTACAACTTATATGGCCTTGCTTGCAAAAGTAGTAAAAACAAATCCGGATGTCAAGGAAATGGTAATATTATTTATTTATGAGTTATTTCACCTGAAACATAATAACCGTTTCCCATTTTTCAGGGTTAGGCTCTGTTGAGGGGTCATTAAGATATATCTCAATGGGACCACCGGCTTCCTCAAGATTATTATCTTTCAGATATTTCATAATGGCTTGATACATATACATCGTATTCTCATAGGGTCCGTAATGAATCCCTGCTATGACTTTATTGGGGTGCATTTTCTTAATCTTAATATTGTCTTTGCCTTGAGACGTCTGGCTTACAGGTATTGCTGCTTCAAAAACACCAAAGGTTGTCTCCTCATCATAACTGTACCACAAAGTTGCCGGTTTTCCAAAACTATCCTTATGGTTTTGAAAGATATAACTCATCAATTTTCCGTAATCCCTTTCCATCGCTTTTCCCATCTCATCAGATGTGCACGAATCCTTAATAACGGCAACAAAAACATCATTAAGCGTTAAAGCATAAAGAGCAGGCATTTTATCACCTTTCGTTGCATCACTATCAATACTTTTCAGCAATGCAACAGAAGACAAAATTTCCGGTTTACCCGATTCAATGGGAATGCTTTCGCTAACTGATTTCAAATTTTGAAGCCCTTTATCAAAAACCGCCTCCATACTACTTTTCATCAAAGCATAAACAACCCTTTCAACCGGATAGCCGGGGTCTGTATCCATACTCCAAAAAATGGTTGTCTTACCTTCTTTCTCAACAAAATTAAAATATGACAAACTTTTGCCCTGTTCACCGAAGTCTAACTCTGTACCTATCCTTTTCAATGGGTTGCTCTCGGTAATTTTCATTGAGCCTGTTCCCTGTTTCTTACTACTCCACGACATAATTGACCCGACCCCGCTTGCCGGGCCAGCATAGGAATTGACCATAGTTGAATCATTCTGTGAAAAGGGTGACCATTTTTGCCAGTTATTCAATGTGTTAACCTGATTAAAAGGGTATTCGGCAGGCCTGTCAATCACAACCGACTGTTCAACATGAAAGTGCTTTGGAAGAAAAGCAGCAACTATAAAAAAGGCAGCAACAAGTACTACCAGAATGATTCCTATTATTTTTAAAAATTTCATAACTATATGTTTATAAGTGATTATAATATTAACAGTTAAATTTGTAGTTTGTTTTACTATGGGTTATTCATTCGTAGGTACAGAGGCTTGACCGGACATCTAAACTTACAATAAAACCCAAATCTCAATTTATCATCTTCACAAATTCATCCTCAGTAATAATATGTATTCCAAGCTCCTTTGCTTTTGCAAGTTTATTTGGCCCGATATTTTCACCGGCAAGAAGGAAATCAGTCTTTTTTGAAACTGAAGAAGCAGGCTTTCCGCCATTTTCCAATATAACTTGCTTAATTTCATCTCTTGAAAAATTTGCCAGTTTCCCACTGGCAACTATTGTTTTATTTACCAGCTTGTCTGATTTTATTACGAGGGGATTTTTAAGTTCAAACTGAATACCATTCTCTTTTAATCTTTCTATTATTTTGATATTTTCCTCCTGGCTAAAAAATTCAATAATTGAACCTGCTATCCTCTCCCCTATTTCATCTACTAATATCAACTCTTCAAAAGATGCATTCTCCAGTCTTTCAATTGTATGATAATGGTTTACAAGTTTTTTAGCAACAGTCCTGCCCACATATCTGATTCCCAAACCGAAAAGCACCCTGTCAAACTCAACCTGTTTAGAAGCCTCAATACCGCTAAGAATATTTTTTACGGTCTTTTCCTGAAAGCTAAGTTTTTTCTCCTTTTTATCTTCAGTTACTTCTATTACTTTTTCAAGTCCGATAAGATTATCAAAAGTTAGTCCGTAAAGGTCTGCTACATTCTTCACAAGTCCATTGTCATAAAGCATTTCCACCTTACCTTCCCCAAGGCTGTCAATATTCATAGCATTCCGGCTAATAAAATGCTCGATTCTTCCTTTTATCTGTGGCGGACAACCATTCTCATTTGGACAGTAATGATTTGCTTCGCCCTCTTTTCGTATCAATGAAGTTTCACATTCCGGACATCTATTAATAAAACTCAACTTTTGTAAACCGGAAGGCCTTTTATCGAAGTTCACACTAATAATTTTCGGAATTATCTCCCCTCCTTTTTCAACATAAACCGTATCACCAATTCTCACATCCAAAGCTTCAATAATATCAGCATTGTGTAGTGACGCTCTCCTGACTATAGTACCGGCAAGCTGCACCGGCTTTAGATTTGCAACCGGTGTAATTGCTCCGGTTCTTCCAACCTGAAAACTGACAGAATTCAGAATTGTCTCCACACGTTCAGCTTTGAACTTATAAGCAATTGCCCATCGGGGTGATTTTGCTGTTGCTCCCAACTCCTGCTGCTCGTTATACGAGTTTACTTTAATAACAACCCCGTCAATTTCAAACGGCAAATTATCCCTCTCTTTGTCCCACTCATTAATAAAATCGAAAACTTCATCCATCTTACGGCATTTCACAATGTATTGCGGAACTTTAAAACCCCATTCACGGGCTTTCATCAAATTGTCATAATGATTGGTAAAAGGAAGGTTCTCACCAAAGAGATAATAAAGATAGCAATCAAGCGGACGCTTTGCAACCTCGGCTGAATCCTGTGTCTTTAAAGTGCCTGCTGTTGCATTGCGAGGATTAGCAAAGGGCTCCTCACCTATTTCTATCCTTCCCTCATTCAATTTTGCAAATCCATCTTTAGGCATAAATACCTCACCTCTGATAACAAATTCATCCGGATAATCACCATGAATTTTCAATGGAATTGATTTTATGGTCTTAATGTTTGTTGTCACATCATCTCCCTTTACCCCGTCACCACGTGTTAATGCCTGATTGAGAAGTCCGTTTATGTAATTCAGGCTTATCGAGACTCCGTCAAATTTCAGTTCGCAAACATACTCCACATTTTCGCCTGTGACCTTTTTTACTCTGCGGTCAAAATCCAGCAATTCAGCTTCGGAATATGTATTTGAAAGAGAGAGCATCGGATATCTATGCTGCCTTTGAATAAAATTTTTCGTGATATCTCCTCCCACCCTTTTTGTAGGAGAATCGGGTTGCACAAATTCAGGATATTGCTCTTCCAATTTTGCCAGCTCCTCAAGGAGCATATCAAAATCATAATCGCTTATCACAGGGCTCGCCAATACATAATAACGGTGATTGTGCTTATTAATAATACTCGCAAGTTCTGTAATCCTTTTTTTTGCTTCCTCTTTTGTCATTCGTATATTATTCAATTTTAAAAATTCAAAAGTAAGAAATTGTATTGATAAGAGTTGAAAAATCATTCTAAAGATTACCTACTTTTGCAAAATCAATTCTACAGATGAACAATGATTGAGGTTTACGCGATAAAAATATTATCGGAGCAGGAGTTTCTGAAAGCAAAAAATGATCTTCTGTCACTTCTTCCAGAAGAAGTCAGAGAGTCGATGCTTAGATTTAGAATCGTTAATGTTCTACAACGATCATTGCTTGGTGAGTTGATGACAAGGTGGATTCTTGCCGACAAACTCAAAAATACTATTGATAGTTTCAATTTTATAAAAACAGAAAAGGGTAAACCATATCTTGAAGAAAATCCTGTTTACTTTAATATTTCACACAGCGGCGAATGGGTTGTAGCAGCATTTTGTAATAATTTTGAAGTGGGTATTGATGTTGAAAAGATTAAGCCTGTAAACTTTGAAATCGCTGAAAGGTTCTTTTCGGAAACCGAAAAAAGAGAGTTATTTTCCAAAACAAGAGGTGAGAAACTGAAATATTTCTTTGATTTGTGGACAATGAAAGAGAGCTACCTGAAGCTTCTTGGTAAAGGACTGACTAAGCCACTCAATACATTTACCATTTCCGGTAGCCAGGGACAGTTTCATCATTTTAGTGATGTTGACAGCGTTCAGGATGTAAATTTCAAGCAATACCAATTGGCTGATGATTATAAACTATCTGTTTGTTCTTATTCTGATGAGTTTGATAACAAATTGAAGATTTTTGGGACTGAATATTTGATCACGAGGCGACGCAGCGACGCAGCAATAAAGCATAGATAATCACGCGGCGACGCAGCGACGCAACAAAAAAGCATAGATGATCACGCGGCGATGTGGCAAAATAAAAAGAGACCAACAAAGATGACTAAAAAAAATAAAAATGTAGCTCTTGTTCTTTCTGGTGGTGGAGCCAGGGGGATGGCACATATTGGTGTTATTGAAGAGTTGATAAAAAGAGGTTATATCATTACTTCAATTGCTGGCACATCAATAGGTGCACTTATTGGAGGCGTTTATGCTGTCGGAAAAATGGAAGAGTATAAAAATTGGGTGACAAGTCTGAGTAAGCTGGATATAATCAGGCTCATGGACTTTGCTATTACAAAAGGCGGACTTATCAAGGGCGAAAAAATCTTTAAAGAAATAGGGAGGATTATTGGAGATGTAAAAATAGAAGATATAAAGCTGCCTTTTGCTGCAATTGCCGTTGATATTAAAAACCACAAGGAAGTCATTTTTACATCCGGCAGTCTTACAGATGCAATAAGAGCCTCAGTTGCAATCCCAACAGTCATTACACCAACAAAATATAAAAACTCATATCTTGTTGATGGTGGTGTTCTTAATCCTATGCCTATTGAGTTTGTAGAGCGCTCAGAGGATGATATTCTTGTTGCTGTTGATCTGAATGCGGACATTCGTTACAGGCCATCAGCAAAATACAGGCCCACGGAAAAAGAAGAGAAGAATTACAAGAAAGCCTTTGATCATATCAATAAGCATTGGTCAAAATTCTTTAAAACCGAGAAGGAGAAACATGCCGGGTATTTTGACTTAATGAATAGATCTCTTTACGCAATGCAGATGAGGCTAACTGAAATTGCTATTGAAAGACATAAGCCTGATATCCTTATCCCAATCTCCCGACACTCCTGCGATATGTTTGAATTCTACCGGTCTGAGGAGATGATAGATTATGGAAAGAGACAGGCTGTGAAAGTATTGAAAGGGCTAAAAGCAGGATAATGGGTATTCCGAGCGTGGACGCTCTTACATTTGGGGGTCGAGCGTGGACGCTCTAACATAAAAATAATTACAAGACCAGCTTGTCTTCATCGTACTTCACTATTGCTTTCCTTTTCCAGCGGCCTGTCTTGTAATATATAAGTGAGAATGTCATTCCAACAAACCATCCCATCGGTGTTGACCACCAGATGCCATCAACCCCGAAATGCCTCGACAGGAAATAGGCAGCCGGAATGCGGACAACCCATAAAGCAAGCAAAGTAATAAACATCGGAACCAAAGTATCACCAGCACCCCGCATAACACTGCTAATCACAAAAAGTGTTGAAAACATAACATAAAAAGAACTCACAATTATAAGATACCTGGCACCTATGGCAATTACATTCTCATCAGTTGTAAATATTCCCATAAGTTGCTTAGAAAATAAAATTGCAGTTATAGAAATTGTGATTGAAATAATTGT
>JAUVIX010000103.1 GCA_030592565.1 Chlorobiota bacterium | reverse complement strand
GTATCAATTTTTTTTGATTAAGGATGAGAAGGGCAGGGAGTTTTTGCTTCGGAAAAAGTTTTACGAAAAATATGGGATAAGTATCGATGATAATATTAGCTGCACATTCAAAAAGACAGAAACAGGATACTCTCTGGAGCCAGAGCATCCGTATTATAAAACCGGAAAAATATATGAATTTGATATTCTTGAAGAGACTGTTATCTACAAATATCCTGAGTTAAAAGAAGATGCGTTCTTGTTAAGAAATGATTTTGGTAAGGATATCCCCATTAGTAAAAAGCTGGTCAGTAAATCAGATATTTCATCAGGAAGAATTAGTTGTTTTGTGAAAGATATTGTGGAAGGACAGTTGATATTTGGTGCATTTGAAACTTGAACCTGGGAATTTCTGGTTTTATTCTTACTGGATTTCTTTTTTTTGCTATTTTTGTTGCGTTGACAAAAGGAATTATTACTTTGTAATACTATTATACACCCTCCATAGCTACTTTTTTGTCAATATATAATGAATATTTATTTAAACTCAAAAAGATACACAAATGAGAAAATTTATCCTTTTTGCATTTATTTTTACAGTTATGAGTTCATCTCTTATTAGAGCTCAGTTACCTGTGGAGTCGCCTGAACATAAAGCCGAAAGAATGAAATGGTGGACGGATGCCCGTTTCGGGATGTTTATTCACTGGGGACTTTATGCCCTCCCTGCCCGTCATGAATGGGTTAAGCGGTACGAAAGAAAGACAAATGAGGAGTATGAGAAGTACTTCCCGCTTTTCAATCCCGATATGTTCGATCCGCACGAATGGGCAAAAATGGCAAAGGAGGCAGGAATGAAATATGCTGTTATCACAACCAAGCACCACGAGGGTTTCTGTATGTTTGATTCAAAATATACTGACTACAATGTAACTAATACTCCATACGAAAAAGATATTATTAAACAGTGGGTTGAGGCTTTCAGAGAGGAGGGCCTGGGAGTCGGGTTCTACTATTCTTTGCTGGATTGGCATCATCCTGATTATACTATCGATAGAAATCATCCGCAAAGTGCTTCCTCGGACGAGGAATATGACGAGCTGAATAAGGGAAAAGATATGAGTAACTATCGACAGTATATTAAAGATCAGGTAAATGAATTATTGACAAATTATGGGAAGATTGATATCATTTGGCTTGATTACTCTTTTCCAGGTGGAAAACACGGAAAAGGACGGGATGACTGGGATTCGGAAAATCTGCTTAAGATGGTTCGTGATCTGCAACCCAATATCATAGTTAACGACAGGCTCGACCTTCTGGACGAAGAAGGAGGCTGGGATTTCACAACGCCCGAGCAATACAAAGTTTCAAAATGGCCGGAAAAAGATGGAAAGAAAATATCCTGGGAAACCTGCCAGACCTTTTCCGGCTCATGGGGCTACTATCGTGATGAGATGACCTGGAAAGACACAAAGCAACTTTTGGTTCTGCTTATCGAATCTGTTAGTAAGGGCGGTAATTTACTCCTGAATGTTGGGCCGACCGCCAGAGGTACTTTCGATTACCGTGCTGTTGACAGACTGGAGTCGATGGGAAAGTGGATGAAATATAACAACCGTTCAATATATAGCTGTACAGAAGCTCCTGACGACTTCCCCCGGCAGGATAACTGCTTGCTGACATATAATCCTGAGACAAACAGACTATACATTCATCTGCTTGACTATCCAATAAAGCGTCTGACATTGAAAGGATTTGGAGGAAAAGTGAAATATGCGCAGTTTCTGCACGATGCTTCGGAGATAAAATTCGGGAAGCCACGCCATAATGTTACTTATCAGGAGAAGCTAGCCGATCAGGATGTTATTCTGATTCTGCCGGTTGTGAAGCCAAATGTTGAAATACCGGTTATCGAACTGTATTTGAATGATTAGTGCGGAAAGTAAGAATGGTTAAATGTAAAATAAATTCTAACAAAGTAATACAAAATGAAAAGATACTGCCAGGCGCTGAATTTGAAGGATGATCCAAAACTAATTGAAGAGTACATTTCTTGGCATAAACCAGAGAATATATGGCCTGAGATTGTTCATGGAATTAAAGAGGTTGGAATTCTTAATATGGAAATTTACAGGCTGGGAAACAGGCTCTTTATGATAGTTGACGTACCGGATAATTTTGACTGGGATATGCAGATGACAAAACTTTCGAAATTGCCACGCCAGGCCGAATGGGAAGAGTTTGTGTCGAAATACCAGAAAAGCTCTCCCAATGCTTCCTCAAATGAAAAATGGCAGATGATGGAGAAAATTTTCGGATTGGAATAATAAAAACAGGAATTAGAGATTGAAATTAATCAAAGTGAATATACCTGAAATAGTTTTGATAAAAAACAAAAATGTCCTTCTTGAACCAGGGTTTTGCAATTCAGTAGGAGGGGAGCCTGTTCAGGAGGTGACTATTGTTGAATTGCTGTATGATGGTAAATTTCTGATAGTTAATTTTGAATGTCTTGGCGATCAGTATGTGGATATGAATTCATTCACCGAAGATAATGCTGAATTATGGCAACAGGAAGTTTTTGAGGTTTTTATTGCATCAGGTAGTGAAGCTCCATTTGAATATATTGAAATAGAAATTAATCCCAATAATGCTCTGTTTATTGCGAAAATATCGAACCCTGACAGACAAGGCAGTGGGTTGAAAGTAAATTTAATCTCTCCTGATAAGTCTGGTATTTCTCACCAAGCAACCATAGATGTAAATAGGTGGAAAGGGTTTTTAATAATACCTTTGACTTTAGTAAGATTGTCGGATAATGTTCTAAGAGTTAATTTCTACAGAACAATCTTAAGGGTAAAGCCTGATGATAATAAATGGGTGTCAACACCGGAAAATACAGTTTATGCCTGTTGGAGCAGTACAATGGCTGATGAACCAGCCTTTCACAGGAGTGAGTATTTTGGAAAAATTACATTAAAAAACTAATGATATGACAAAAGCAAAAGTATCGCTGTTTAAAGTAAACGGGAATGATTACACTATTCCTTTCATATTATTGACAAGCCTTTTCCTGATGTGGGGGCTGGCAAATAATATGACAGACACTCTTCTGGCAGCATTCAAGAAAATAATGAGTATGAATGATTTTCAGACTTCCTGGATACAGCTTGCTTTTTACGGTTCATATTTTCTTCTTGCCCTTCCCGCTGCATTATTCATTAAAAGATTTACGTATAAGTCTGGTGTTTTACTAGGTCTGGGAATGTTTATTGCCGGTTCTCTTTTGTTCTATCCTGCCAGCAACACCCAGCAATACTCACATTTTCTACTTGCCTTGTTTATACTGGCAGGAGGATTATCAATTCTTGAAACATCTTCAAACTCGTATGTAATATTTTTAGGTCCGGAAGATACAGCAACTCGAAGACTTAATTTGGCGCAATCATTTAATCCTATTGGCTCCATAATTGGAGTAGTGTTGAGCAAGTTTTTCATTCTTTCGCATCTTAATAAGGCTTCTGCTTCCGAAAGGGAAGCAATGTCAGTTGAGCAACTGAAAACTATTCAGACAGATGAACTTAACGCTGTTATGGGCCCGTATGTCGGAGTAGCTTTTGTCCTTCTGCTTATTTGGATATTGATTGCAGTTTCAAAAATGCCAAAAACTACTGACTTGTCAGGAATGCACTTTGGCGCTACTGTGAAGAGAATTATTAAAAACAAAAATTATGTTTCGGGTGTTGTTGCTCAGTTTTTTTATGTTGGCGCACAGATAGGAGTCTGGTCTTTTACAATAAGGTATGTGATGCAGGAACTGACTGTTAACGAGGAAGCTGCATCAAGCTATTATATTGCTGCACTTGTTGCCTTTACCTTGTCAAGGTTTGTGTTTACGGGTTTGATGAAATATTTCAAACCAGGTACACTTTTGTCAATAGCGGCAGGCCTTGCGATTATAAGTACATTGATCGTTATTTTTTATGGAGGTATAATCGCTGTAATTGCACTTGTCTCCATATCTGCTTTTATGTCGCTTATGTTCCCAACTATCTTTGGCCTGGCAGTCCGTGGTCTTGGTGATGATACTAAGGTTGCTGGCTCAGGCCTGATAATGGCAATACTGGGAGGAGCACTTTTGACTGCTGCTCAGGGACAGATATCGGATGCAACAGGAAATATTCACTATTCGTTTTTTATTCCGCTAATCTGTTTTGTAATCATTGCTTTTTATGGATTTTACAGTAACAGGGTGAAAGTAGTGTAAATAGCCTTGAGCGTAATGCAAGGTTGTTCTTCGTAAATATACTAAATTTCAGAATTTATTTTTAATGATGACTTTTTTCCTACTTTTGACGCGATAAAAAGAACTAACTATTTGCAATCGATGTAATGATAATCGGAATAGGAGGCGCCAGCACATCGGGAAAATCCTGGCTGGCAACAAAAATAAAATCAAGGAATCCTGGCAAAAAGGTTAAATTACTTTGTCAGGATGACTTTGTGCTTGCTTCATCACAATTACCTCATATCAGAGACCATGTTGACTGGGAAATTCCGGAGTCACTTAACTTCGACAGATATCTGGAAGCGGTGATGCGCTGCTACATAGGTTACGATATTGTGATTGCAGAAGGCTTAATGGTGTTTCACGACAGGAGACTGGTCAGATTGTTTGATATGAAGATATTTATTGATATTGTGAAAGAAACTTTTCTTATGCGAAAAGCAGAAGACCTTCGCTGGGGACAGGAACCTGACTGGTATATTGAACATATCTGGGAGAGCTATCTTAAATATGGCACAATCCCAAATGATGATTTATCGTATCTTAATATAAAAGGAGATGGAATTATTGATCTGGAAAGAGTTTATGAGTTAGTAGGCTAATATACTGAATGAGAAGTAGTCGTGATTTGAAATTTTTTAGCGTGGACGCCTGTTAAATATATGGCTGAATATAAGTAGCCCTAAGCTTAAGCTTGGGGTTAAGATAAAAAGCAAAGAAGAGTGTTTTGGCGAAATTTTTGTTACCGCAGCGCAGCGAAGGACAAAAATTGTGACAAAACTATTTTGAAATACAGTTAGTAAAAAATTATTCTAATGAAAAGTAAAAAACAAATTCTCTTACTTATTCCGGTGCTGTTTCTCATTTCCTGTATGAGTGAGCCTGACGGAAAGATTACGGTTGTTAAATTTGATAGTGTTGAGCCGTATCTTAATAATGATAATGACACAATTTATGTCATAAACTTCTGGGTAACCTCAAACAAGGTTTCTGTTGATCAGTTACCAGATTTTGAAAAATTACGGAAAGAATATGATGATGAAAGTGTCAAGGTTCTGCTTATCAGTCTTGATCCTGTCAAAGACAAGGATTCCGAAGTCATACCTATTTTAAAGAAAATTGGAGTGAAGTCGGACGTGATGCTATTAAACGATCCGGATACTAAAAGCTGGAGGAAAAAAGTCAGTCCGTTGTGGAATGGAGAACTTCCAGCAACCATTATTTATAGAGGAAACTCAACGGAATTCTATCAGGAGGCTTTGGATTATAACAAGTTGAAGAATATTATTGATGAAAGGTTAGAATAATGGTAGTACCATGAATTTAATGGAAGAATTAGGATTGACAGAAGAAATAGGAAAAATAGGAATATTGGACATTAAAATACCATCAGTGCCAAAATAAAAAACAATATTAAACCTTGATTCTTGTCTCTAATTGTCTCGCATCTTTTTTTTACCGTTAACTGATTAAATACTACCGGAAACTGATTATTAACTCTCAAATTGAATTATGTTTGTATATTTATGAGCGATATTGTGATTAGAAATTGGCTTATGAAAAAAACAATATTTTTACTTCTTATTTTTTTTCTTGATTTTACTCAGGCGTATTCACAAAAAGAGGGTATTAACTGGTATTTTGGCTATGGAGCCGGACTTAAATTTCACAATGGCTATCCCGAGCCTCTTACAGACGGTAGTCTTATAACAGTGGAAGGTTGCTCGACTATTTCTGATGCCGATGGCAACCTTATGTTTTATACTGATGGTATTACAGTGTACAATCGCAATCATTCATATATGTTTAACGGTACAGGCCTTTTGGGTGACCCTTCTGCAACACAGTCAGGTGTTATTGTGCCTGTGCCTGATCATCCTGCAATATACTATATTTTTACTGTTACTAATCTGGATGTCGGCTGTCCCAATAATGGATTTTGCTATTCAAAAGTCAATATGAATCTTGAAGGCGGGCTCGGTGGAGTTGTCAATGGAGAAAAAAATGTTGAACTTATTGTGAAATCAACCGAAAGAGTTACATCGGTTGCTCATCATAATAAAAACGGTATTTGGGTAATAGCCCACGAATGGGAAAGTAGAGATTTTTATGCATATTTGATAACTTCTGATGGGTTGGATATTAATAATCCGGTACTTTCGGATGTGGGTATTTTTCAAAGTGGTGAATTTGCAAAAGGAAAGGGCTATATGAAAGTTTCTCCTGATGGTTCAAAACTCGCTGTTTCAATCATGGGTATGGATAAAGTCCAGTTATTCGATTTTAATGATGAAACCGGAGAGGTGTCGGAGCTTATAGTTGATTTGTTTGTTGAAGACTCGCCTTATGGTGTGGAGTTTTCAAAAAAGGCGCGTTTTCTTTATGCAACAGAAAGATATGGTAACAATGTTTATCAATGGGATGTGCAGGCGGGTTCTCCTCAAGCAATAATTGATTCCCGGACTGTAATAGGTACTCTTGTAACAAAAAAGGGTGGTGCAATGCAGATGGCTTCTGATAGTAAAATATATCTTGCACGTCAGTCGAAATATTATCTGAGTGTTATCAATGAGCCATCTTTCGCCGGGACTGCCTGTGATTTTCAGGAAATTGGTGTTGACCTGAACGGATACCAAAGCCAGGAACGGCTGCCGAGTTTTATACAGAGCTACTTTAATAATCTATTTATCATTACTCAGAATCAATGTCTTTATGATACAATATTTTTATGTCTTAACGATACAACCGATATTGATTCTGTTTACTGGTCCTTCGGCGATCCTGCAAGTGGAGTTAACAATCACTCAACCGGGCTTTTTACTTTTCATATATATGAACAACCAGGCGATTATAATATAAATGCGATAAGCTATCAATTAACAACAACAACGGAAGCTGACCAGTCAATTAGAATTTATGATCTTGCTAAGGTTGATGTAGGAAGTGATACAACAAAATGTATTGGAGATACAATTACCCTTTATGCCAACCACGACACAGGCTATATCTATAAATGGTTGGATGACGAAAGTTTGAATAAGCGCACATTAAAGGTTAGTGAAGAAGGATATTATTGGGTCGAAGGTGAAAATTTGTGTAACTCTGATACTGATTCCGTTTATTTGTATGTCAGGGAGTTGCCGGAAGTTGATCTAGGGATGGATACGGTAATAAAGTACAACTCAATAGTAATGCTTGATGCTGGTTATTGGAATGATTCTTTTCTGTGGCAGGATGGGAGCAGTAATCAATATTATGATGTTGATTATCCCGGAACATATTGGGTCGTGGTTGCCGATGACATCGGGTGTAAATCGTCAGATACAGTCAGTGTTACAGCTATTCCATTTAATGTTTATATGCCTACAGCATTTTCTCCTGATAATAATGGAGTTAATGATGTTTTTATACCTCGATCAACCTATGATGTGGAAATTGATTTTGAGTTGACAATCTTTGACAGGTGGGGAGAATTAGTTTTTAAAACAACTGATATAAAGCAGGGGTGGGATGGAACCTATAATGGCACCAATTGTCCTAGTGAGGTATATATATGGCATTTAAATGCAACAACCTATGATCAAAATGATTTTTTCGGAGGTGCTACCCAAATGATAGGAAATGTAACTCTTATTAGGTAATCTTTCAGGTTTAAATATTTAATTCTATTAAGCAATTTTGCTAAACAAATTTACATTGCTCGTCCTCACCGGTCTTTTTCAAACCTATCTTACCAGCATTGTCCGGCAAAACATTTAACTGCTTCTAATGTTTCATCCTTAGCTTCAATATAGCTCATATGCCCCACACCTCCCAAAAGAGTAACATAGCAACGATTGGGTATGGCTGCCTGTTTCATTGCTATGGTGGTCGGGATTCTGGAGTCCTCCTTGCCAATTATATACATTACCGGAATACCGACAGATTTTAAGAGTGTGATTTTTTCCGTTCTCTCTTTCATGCCTCTTAATGCAGCAATAATGGTTTGCTTTGATGTATTTGCAGCCTGTTTTTTTAGGTTCTCTATCTCATTGGAATATATTGCAATATTATCTGGTGCGAAAAGGCTTGGAATGAAATTGTTAATGAAGCCTACTCTGTCGTTTTCAACAATCTTAACTGTTCTTTCGCGATTTATCTTAGCCTCCTTGTTGTCAGCATGCGCAGCAGAATGAAAAAGCACAAATCCTTTCAGGTAATCTGGATATTGATCTTCAAAGGCCAGAGTTGTATATCCACCCATTGAGTGACCAACCATAACGCATTTTTTTATACCCTCTTCATCAAGCACAGCCTTAACAGAGTCAGCCATCAGCTCCATCGTGTGAACAGAGTCAATATTTTCACTCTTTCCGTGTCCTGGAAGGTCAATTCGTACAACATTAAAACCCTTTGCCAATTCCTGAGAAAAATAATCCCAAATATTTAGAGATTCCAGAAAACCGTGTAGCAGGACAATCGTATTACCTTTGCCTGCTGTTCTATAGTTTATTTTCTTGTTTTGGAATTTTATCTTTTTTTTCATTTTCAGTTGTTTAAAATAATTTCTAAATGCAAAAATAGCGTTTTTATTTTTCAACACTAAGAGCAAGCGTCCACACTCGTATAATATTTAACATTCTATGAGCAAGCGTCCACGCTTGTATTGTAACAATATGTAAATAAGAATGTCTTAACTACGTCAAAAAAGAATTATTTTGTAAGAACAACTTTTACTAACAAAATAATTTACTATTTTTGTAAGTATCTAATTAAACTTTAATGCTTTTTTAAAACTTTTTTTATGAAAAATTTTATAATAATTTTTCAGTTTGTAATTGCGCAATTATTATTTCCTTTCCAATCCTTTGCCCAAAATTATTTTCAACAGGAGGTGAATTATAAAATAAATGTGGTGCTTAATGATACAAGTCATACATTGTCTGCGTTTGAGAAAATTGAATATATAAATAATTCGCCTGATGAGTTAACCTACCTTTGGTTTCATCTTTGGCCCAATGGTTATAGTAATCGCGAAACAGCACTTGCCAAACAGATGAGTTGGGCCGTAAAAAGGGGATGGTTTGAGGATGAGAAGAAAAGAGGATTTATTGATTCTCTTGACTTTAAGATTAACGGTAAAACCGTAAAATGGGAATATGATGAAAACAACAATGACATTTGTAAAGTAGTTTTAAATGAGCCCTTAAAAACTGGAGAAAGTATTAAAATAACAACTCCGTTTTTTGTTAAGATTCCATCCGGCCATATTTCGAGATTAGGTCATGTTGAGCAGGCATATACCATTACGCAGTGGTATCCCAAACCCGCAGTTTATGATAAATACGGCTGGCATCCTATGCCTTATCTTAACCAGGGAGAGTTTTATTCGGAATTCGGCTCATTTGATGTTTCAATCACGGTTCCCAAAAACTATGTGATAGCAGCAACCGGAAATCTTCAAAATGAGGTTGAACTAAAATGGCTCGATATGCTGGCTGATAAGACTGCTAGTATTACGGATTTCGATATGGAGGATAATGATTTCCCACCTTCTGAGAAAGAAAATAAAACGGTAAGATTTACAGAAAAGAATGTTCATGACTTTGCCTGGTTTGCAGATAAGAGATTTCATGTTTTGAAGAGTGGGGTAAAACTACCTCATACAGGCAGGAAAGTAACAACATATGCCTTTTTTCCAAATTCGCAGGCTAACCTTTGGAAAAATGCTAACGAATATATCAATGATGCCCTCTATTACTACTCCCTGTGGTATGGCGATTATCCATACAATAACTGCTCTGCTGTACTTGCCCCTTTGAGTGCAGGTGGAGGAATGGAGTATCCTACAATAACAGTTATTGGTAATAGTATGAATGCCATGGGGCTTGAAGTGGTTATTATGCATGAAGTTGGCCACAACTGGTTTTATGGAATGCTCGGTTCAAACGAAAGGGATTATGCCTGGATGGATGAAGGAATTAACTCTTTTAGCGAAACAAGATATATGACGACCAAATATCCTGATAATAAGCTATATAAAATGGGATTTGAAAGTGAAAGCCTGGCCAGGTTTCTTGGTATTGCCAATCTGCAATATAATTCATACCATTACTTAAGCTATCTTACTCTTGCTCGCGAAAATCGTGACCAACCGATGTCATTATCCTCAAATGACTTCACTGGTATGAACTATGGCGCTGTGGTATATGGTAAAGCCGCTGCCGAATTCCAATACTTGCTTGGCTATTTCGGAGAAAAGAAGTTTAATGAAATAATGCAGGACTATTTTGAAACCTGGAAGTTCAGACATCCCTATCCTGATGACTTACAAAAGATTTTTGAAGAGTATTCAGGAAAGGAGATGAGTTGGTTTTTCGATGATGTTATTAAAACAACCAAAAAGATTGATTACAAAATATTACGGATT
>JAUVIX010000042.1 GCA_030592565.1 Chlorobiota bacterium | reverse complement strand
AGTAAGGAGAATTATTTTTATCTGTAAATTTTACCCAATATTTATTTGGTGCTACCTGACCGAAAACAACTGTCGAAATGATAGTTAAGACAAAAAGTAATTTAATTTTTTGCATAATAAGTATTTTAGAAGTTCAATCTGCAATTACCTGCAATAATACTAATAATATACTCTACAGACTTCATAAAATCCTTAAAAGTTGTCTAATGACAAACGTAATAAAGCCCTTTTTGTTCAAAAGATAGACGTATCTTTGCATCCAATCATTTACAGTGAATTATGAGAATAGATATTATTACGATTTTCCCTGAGATGTTTGAAGGGCCATTTAAACACTCAATAATAAAACGGGCTCAGATAAAAGGAGTTGTGGAAATAAATCTAATCAACCTGCGAGATTATGCAACTGACAAACACAAACGTGTGGACGACTATCAGTATGGCGGAGGTTCGGGAATGGTGATGATGATTGAACCCATTGCAAACTGTATTGATGATCTGAAGTCGAAAAATGAATATGATGAAATTATTTATATGAGTCCCGATGGTGAGCTTCTTAACCAGAAACTTTCTAACCATTATTCAACTTTAAAAAGTATTGCGATACTTTGCGGACATTACAAAGGAATTGATGAAAGGATAAGGGAGCATTATATCACAAAAGAAATTTCGATAGGTGATTATGTTCTTTCGGGAGGAGAGCTGGGAGCAGCAGTTTTCACCGACTCAATCGTAAGGCTTATTCCTGGAGTTCTGAATGATGAAACCTCTGCCCTCTCCGACTCTTTTCAAGACGACCTGCTTTCGCCTCCTGTCTATACACGACCTTATGAATTCAAAGGAATAAAGGTCCCTGACATTTTACTTTCGGGAAATGACAAGGAAATTAACAAATGGAGAACCGAAAAAGCCGTTGAAAGAACAAATGAGAGAAGGCCAAAATTGATGGATGGCTCTTATTAAGCAGAGTTTCAAGCGTGGACGCTTGAAACATTTTATTGAAAAGACCCGGATTAATAGAAAGATAAAAACCTGACAGATTCTAAACATCTGCCAGGTTTTTAATTTTTTAGTAGCTCTCTCTTTTTATCTTTGAGATAATACCGATAAAGCTATTTTATTTATCTCTTTGTTAATCTTTTGAAAGGATTTTGATGAGTATGTCATACCATAAAAACTAATAAATCCGGGGGTTCCGTTAATCAATGCCCAGTTACTACCACCCTCTTCGTATGTGAATGAATCACTGTAATTCATATACTCACCTGTAGATTCAAATTTTATCATATTACCATGTTCATCATAAGTAAAATTTATTGTGCCAAAATCAATCCACATTCCACCATAGTTGTACTTGATGGTTACCTTACTGACATTGTCGCCTGAATACTCATATGCAGATTGTAATATAATTGATACACCTTCCATTGACATATTGGTTTCAACCAAAGTAAGTTTCCCATTAGAAAAAGTCAGGGTATCTTTTCCTGAACCTTCCCAGTTTCCTTCGGCCCACATATACCTGTCAATAGTTGATGGAACATCACCAACATAGGAATAAATATACTTGTATTCATTCTCCTCCTGACCGGTATAGTAAACGAAACCTTCTTCCTTAGTGATCTTTCCATTGGAATATGTATATTCAATTTTCTCATCCATTTCCCAGTCGGCACCGTTATAATCATAATATACATCTGACTGCCATACACCATTTTGATGTGTAACAACTTCCTTTTCGTCAGGGATCCAACCATCAGAATAATTGGAGGAGATCATCTCAAAAGTATTATCCGAGGGGTAAGTAACTTCTGTTTTACTATCCTCAGCCCAGTCTCCTTTTGTCGGCTGGTTGTATTCCATAACCATACTAAGTTTGTCAGAATCGTAGGAATAAACATCCTTGTAAGTTTCAACACCTTCTTCAGTACCGACAGATTCGGTCATTCTGTAATTAGTTCCGGCAGGATCGTCTCCACCACCACCACCATTATCATCATCATCCTTGTTACAACTTGTAATCGCAGCAAGCATCAATAATGAAAGCATTACTGCCTGAAATTTCAATAGTTTTCTCATTTTAATTAAATTTTATTTATTAACTGATTTTTAAGAACTGCAAAATTATAATAAAAGTCTATTCCATACGAGATTTTTTTAATAAAGTTCATTCAATTTTTTGCAAAAATCAATTATTCAGTTAGCAGATACAGCAATCTGATTACAGAAAGTAGTATCAATTTCGAAATTCTTCCCATTTTGCAACACTCTTCCCAACCAAAGACTAATTATCCCATTTTTGGAACTATCAGAATAAGCCGAAAATAACAAATACCCACCACATACAACTTACAGACAATAAGCATCATTGGAATAATAATTGCTTCCATAATAAATTGTTAATGTAATAACAGATGTTGCATATCTAAACTTATTATTGATATTGAACAAATATATTATTAACAAAAATCTCATTATTATGAAAAAGCTACTAAGAGTAATTACAGTGTTCATTTTTGTTGCATCAGCAGCATTTATCAGTTGTCAGAAAGAACAACTTTCTAATGAAAATCAAATTCAACCTCAGCTTAAAACATCTTCTGCAATTAATGCTTCTGAAGATATAGTTTATTGTGGGGATGTCATCACAGCGCAATTTTTAACGCATATAGATGAAATTGAAATTGGTTCAGTTGTAATTGGCAATGATGAAACCAATCTTTATGTTACTTATATAACATCCGGGGACTGGTGGATTGAAAAAACAAAACAATATGTAGGGCCTGAAGATGGTGTTCCACAGCTTGGTAACGGTTGGCCTGAATTTGGAAAATTTCCCATTGTACAGATTCATGACCCTTATGTTCAATCATATACCGCTGTTATACCAATAGAAGAGCTAGACAATTGTTTTGAGGTTTCTCTTGGTGCAAGGGTCTATCAAATTGAAAATGGAGTTCAAACAGCCAGTTACATCGCTTATGCAATTCATCAAGCAGATTTAGTAGAATGTATGGGATGGCACTGGGAGTATTGCAAACAAGAATGTAACCCACCTCCACCATTAGGAGGATGTGAGACAGCATTTGCAGACGGAGATGAACTTGGTCAATGCTTTTTAGGATTAAATGGTTTTAAATTTAAAAATTGGGGATGGACAAATGGCCCAATAGGAGTTACTTCCTCAACGCTTGAATGGGATATTTGGGCTGGTGCAGGTCAATGCGATCATAGCAAAGGCATTCTTGTAGGCACATTGTTTGTGGATTATGATGGCTCTATTGCAACGGTCACATACAATATGGATACGGGATATGTTTTAGATGAAACTCATTTATATATTGGCAGCACAATAGTACCTTATAAATCAAATGGAAAACCTACTATCGCACCAGGTCAATACGGGAATCAACATTCTCTGGGTGGAGCAGCATCAGACACATACACAATTGATGGGCTCTCCGGAGATATTTATATTATTGCACACGCAGTTGTTTGCGACGAAGAATAATAAATAAAATATAAATATTTACTAAAAGGCAGATGAAAAATATCATCTGCCTTTTATGTTTTTGTTAAATTTGCCACCAAATAATAAATTAATTGCAACAGAATACTAGATACAGATATTTCCTCAAACTTGCTTACAATGGAGCAAACTACCACGGCTGGCAAATCCAATCCAATGCCCAATCTGTACAGGAGACTATTAATAGTGCAATAAGTACAATTTTGCGAGTGGATATCAATGTTGTTGGTTGTGGAAGAACAGATACAGGCGTCCATGCAAAGGAATTCTATGCCCATTTTGACCTGAATACTGATATTTCCTCAAACCGAAAAGAGATAATAAGAAGGCTCAACCTTTTCCTACCAAAAAACATAAGTATTTTTGATATTATTCCTGTGGACATAAAAGCTCACACAAGGTTTGATGCTGTCTCAAGAAGTTACCAATATATCATTTCAAAAAGGAAAGATCCATTTTATCAAGATTTCTCTTATTACGTTCACGATAATCTGAACATTGATATAATAAATAAAGCTGCCGGTCTACTTCTCGATTATACTGATTTTACATCCTTTTCAAAACTACACACACAGGTAAGAACCAACAATTGCAAGATAATGAAGGCTTACTGGGAAGAAAAAGGTCATCTCCTTATTTTCAACATTACAGCAGACAGGTTTTTAAGAAATATGGTCAGGGCAATTGTGGGAACATTGTTGGATGTAGGTAGAGGGAAAAAATCAATTGACGATTTTAAAAATATTATTGAAAGTAAAAACCGCTCAAATGCTGGATATTCTGTTCCGGCAAAGGGACTTTTTCTTACACGGATTCAATATCCGGAAGGAATGGTTTCACAGTAAGCCATTGCTGAGTCATCAGGTGACTTTCCAACGCTAATGCCGACTCTTAGACACCGGATGACATTCCGACCATTCCTACTCACTAATTATCAAGCTATTAAATACATTTCAAAATTTATTGTTAAAATAATAACAATAATTTCTTTTTTTACAATAATAATTTTTTATTTTTGCCTGTTAATTGATTAACACAACATAATTACAAGATGGAAACATTACCTGATAAGACAGTTGAGAGATTAAGCCAGTACAGAAGAAGTCTGAATAACCAGTTAGCCAAAGGGAAAAAGCATATATTTTCTCACGAAATAGCTAATTTACTTCATATAACACCTGTACAAGTTAGAAGAGATATAATGCTTATAGGTTATTCAGGGACTCTTAGAAAAGGATACGACATAAAAGAACTAGTACACTTAATAGGGGTGATACTTGATACAGACGAAGGCCAGAAGATTGCTGTTATAGGTATGGGGAACATTGGCAAAGGATTCATTCACTATCTTTATGAGAAACGGTCAAAGCTGAAAATTGTAGCTGCTTTCGATATCATTCCTTAGAAGATTGATAAAACTTATGCGGATGTTTATTGCTATCATCTTGACAAACTTGAAGAGATAATCAAAAAAGAGAATATCAAAATTGGTATCATCACCACCCCTCCCCAGGTTGCTCCAGAGATTGCCGACAAGCTGGCAAATGCTGGAATAAAAGGAATATTAAACTACACTCCAAAACCTCTAAGTGTTCCCGAAGAAGTTTATCTTGAAGAGTATGATATGATTACATCACTTGAGAAGGTGGCATATTTTGTTAAGGAGGAATAGAATCTGGTGTTATCAATACTAATCTCCTGATGACTATCTTCAATAATTAGTGAGAACAAGTTGATTTGCAAACACAATTTACTAACTTAGTCTCAGGAGATTAGAAGCAGCGGTGTACAGTGCCTAACAACCCAACGTAGCCACCATTACAGCTTTAATTGTATGTAACCTATTTTCGGCTTCATCAAAGACTAAAGATGCTTCCGACTCAAACACCTCTTCGGTTACTTCCATTGCATCAACGCCATATTTCTGATAAATATCCTCCCCTACTTTTGTATCGCGGTTATGGAATGCCGGCAGACAATGCAGGAATTTCACCTTAGGATTTCCTGTTTTTGCAAGAAGCTCACTATTCACCTGGTAAGGCAACATCTCTTTAATTCTCTTTTCCCAGAGTGAAGGGTCTTCGCCCATAGAGAGCCAAACATCGGTATAGATAAAGTCAACACCTTTGACTCCATCATCCGTACTGTCAGTAACAGTTATCTTTGCTCCTGTCTCTTTAGCAATTTCAAGGCACTGATCAACAAGTGCTTTGTCAGGTTGCCCGCCTTTCGGGGCAACAGCTCTAAAATCCATTCCCATCTTGGCTGCACCAACCATCAATGAGTTACCCATATTATTTCTGGCATCGCCCATATAGGCAAATGAAATCTCATGAAGCGGTTTGTCAGAATGCTCCATCATAGTAAGAAAATCAGCGAGTATCTGTGTCGGATGAAATTCGGTTGTAAGTCCGTTCCACACTGGCACGCCGGCATACTCAGCCAGTTCTTCAACAACAGACTGGCCAAATCCGCGATACTCAATACCGTCGTACATACGCCCCAATACGCGGGCAGTATCTTTCATTGTCTCTTTTTGCCCTATCTGTGAACCTGAAGGTCCAAGGTAAGTAACCTTTGCGCCCTGATCATAAGCTGCAACCTCAAAAGCACAACGAGTACGCGTTGATGATTTCTCAAAAATCAAAGCAATATTTTTGCCTTTTAATTTTTGCTGCTCTGTACCTGAATACTTTGCCTTTTTCAGGTCAGATGAAAGCTCGAGTAAAAATTTTATTTCTTTTTGTGTGAAGTCAAGAAGCTTCACAAAACTCCTGTTTCTTAAGTTATAAGCCATGATGTTTATTTTATTAAATTACTAATTGTAAATCGTATGATATTTATAATAACCTGCATTAACTAATAAAAAAACTCAACCCGCTAAATAAAGACAATCCTTGTTCCGCCATCATCAACTCCAAGCAAAGTTGTTTTTGTAATAATCGCATCTTTCCCTGTATTTTCGACAAAGTCAACAGCAGCTCTAATTTTGGGAGCCATACTACCTTCGGCAAATTGCCCATCTTTAAGATATTGCCTTGCCTCTGCAATATTCATTCTATCAATTGTTTTTTCCTGAGGTGTATTATAATTAAGGCAAACCTTAGCTACATCTGTTAATATAAAAAGCCTGTCAGCATTTATCTGTTTTGCAAGAAGTGCTGAAGCAAGGTCTTTGTCAATTACTGCATCTATTCCCTGAAGTTTGTTTGGATCAATATAAAAGGCAGGGATTCCACCACCACCAACAGCAATAACAACGTGGCCTGCTCTGGCCAATTGCTCAATAGATTTCTTATTACTAATTACAAGAGGTTTCGGTGATGCAACAACCTTACGCCATCCTCCGCGATTTTTATCCTCAACAAATTTCGCGCCTGTATCCTTTGCCATTTTATCGGCTTCCTCTTTTGTCAGATAAGGACCTATAGGTTTTGTAGGATTCTTAAAAGCAGGGTCGTCTTTATTCACAAGAACCTGCGTAATAATGGCAATAATATCCTGATCCATATCATTGGCCTCCAAAACATTTCTTAATTGCTGCTCAATCATATACCCAATAAAACCCTGGGAATAGGCAACACAAATATCAAGTGGCATCTGGGGCACACCAAACATCTTCTCCCCGGCTTGTTCTGCAAGTAAAATATTTCCAACCTGAGGCCCGTTTCCGTGAGTAATAACTATATCATAATTTCTGTTCAACAAATGGAGAAGGTTACTACTTGCTTCAAAAGCATTTTTCTCCTGTTCTTCAATTGTTCCTTTTTGTCCGGCCTGCAACAAAGCATTTCCACCAAAAGCAACTACTGCAAGTTTTTTCATATTACATCATTTTAAAAGAGGTGCAAAAGTATAAAAATTAAGATAGTAGTTCCTTTTTGGATTATTTATTTTTTCTATATTGTTTGCACAAACATGACAATTAAAAATAATTTCCTACTTTCGTAGCATTGTAAAATATTTTCAAACCGCTGACAGATGAAGGCAAGTCCAAAATTTTATATCGGATTTTATGGAGGAATAATCCTTTTTCTTTTAATTGCTATCTTCGGGAACCTCTCACCCGGCCACCCTGAAGTGACCTACACAATGGCAGTTGCAGTGCTTATGGCAATGTGGTGGATAACAGAAGTTGTGCCTCTGGCTATTACTTCATTACTTCCTGTAGTTTTATTTCCCTTATTGGGCATTATGAATGGAAAAGATGTTTCTTCTACATATTTCAACCACGTAATTTTTCTTTTTATTGGTGGATTTATTATTGCTCTTGCAATGCAGAAGTGGGACCTTCACCGAAGAATTGCATTAAAAATCCTAATGGTAACAGGTGTTAGTCCGGGACGAATATTATTGGGATTTATGTTTGCATCCTCATTTCTTTCAATGTGGATATCAAATACAGCAACAGCTATGATGATGGTTCCGATATTAATTTCAATAATACAAAAGTTGGAAGAAATTATAGGGAAAAAAGAGATTAAAAGATATTCAATAGGACTTCTTCTCGGTGTGGCGTATAGTGCATCAATTGGTGGAATTGCCACACTTGTGGGAACACCACCAAATTTATCCTTTGCAAGGATTTTTCAAATAATGTTTCCAGAAGCACCGGAAGTATCTTTTGCAAGCTGGTTTATATTTGCTTTACCTATAACAATAATATTTTTTATTATTACATGGTCTTATTTGTATTTTCTTTTTCGACCCAAAAATAAAAAATGGAGTAATATTGATCATAAAACTTTCAAAAAACAGTACAGCTCTTTAGGTCCGGTTTCCTATGAAGAAAGAGTTGTTTTTGTAGTATTTATTTCATTGGCATTTTTATGGTTGTTTCGCTCAAATATTACAATTGGAAACTTCACTATCCCCGGATGGTCATCTCTTTTTAATCATCCTGAATATATAAATGACGGGACAGTTGCAATTCTGGCTTCTGTTATCTTATTCCTTATTCCATCAAAGGCCTATAAAAACAAACGATTAATGGATTGGAAAACAGCTTCCGGTATTCCCTGGAATATAGTGTTGCTTTTTGGCGGAGGCTTTGCTTTAGCCAGCGGCTTTAAAGAAGCAGGGCTCTCTTTATGGGTAGGGAATCAATTGAGTTTTGTTGGAAATTATCATCCCCTGATAGTTATTGCGACAATTTGCTTTATGATGACATTCCTGACAGAGTTAACATCTAATACAGCAACTACTGAAATGTTGCTTCCCATATTAGCAGGTTTGTCTGTTTCAATAGAAATTAATCCGCTATTATTTATGCTCCCTGCAACACTTTCTGCATCAATGGCATTTATGCTTCCTGTGGCGACACCTCCCAATGCAATCGTTTTTGGCACAAACAGACTACAGGTAATGGATATGGCAAAAAACGGCCTGGTATTAAACCTTATAGGAGTAATAGTAATTACACTTACCACCTGGTTCATTGGAACTCACATCTTTGATATTCAAATGGATGTCTTCCCAGAATGGGCTAATATCAAATGATACACCTAATAGCTATTTATGAATATAAACTTTTTGCCTATTTTAGCACCCGATTATGAAACTATCCACATTTGACTTAGGCCTTCTCATTGTATATGCTCTTGTTTGCATTGGCATAGGTTTTTGGAGTTCACGCGGGCATAAAGATGATGACTTCCTCATTGCCGGCAGAAAAATGACCCTTTTTGGATTTGTATCTTCTGTAGTTGCAAGCTACATTGGCGGGGCTGCCATTGTTGCATATTCAGCATACGTATATCAGTTTGGAATATCTGCAATTGCTGTATTTGCGGGAACTGCTCTCGGATTTCTGATATTCATTCCTTACGCCATTAAACTCAGAAAAATAAGTTCAGAGAAGGAGTTTCTGACTCTGTCGGACTGGTTTTTCTATAAATACGGAAAACAGACTGGTATTGCTTCTGCAGTCATTTTGTTCATTGTTTACTTCGGGATGTTACTAAATCAGTTTATTGCAGGTAGCAGTATCCTGTCGCACATAAGTGGATGGAGCTATGAGACAGCTTTACTAATATCAAGTAGTATCATCACAGTTTACCTAGTGGCTGGTGGATTTAAAAGTGTTATAAAAACCGATATTTTTCAATACATAATTCTTTTTGTCTTGTTCGGATTCCTCGGATACATTTTAATAAAAGAAGACAATAGTTTTTCGGAAGAGCTATTTGATATGTCAAGAATGGATCCGATGATGACTATCGCCTTTATTGCATTTGGCATCCTTATTATTTTTCAATCGGCCGAATACTGGCAACGTGTTTATGCTGCCAAAAACGAAGGCGTTGTTAAAAATGGACTGATAGGCTCTGCAATTTTCGTTGTGCTATCAGGTCTTGCAATAACAATTGTGGGGTTATCCGCGCATGAATATGCACCCAATATTGAACCACGTGATGCATTTTCAGAAGGATTAACAATTCTTGTTCCTGCAAAATATATTGGTGCCGGGCTTGTCTTATTATTTGCTGCAATAATGAGCTCTGCTGATACAATTATTTTTGTATTAGCCTCAAGTGCAGCAAAAGATTACATATCACATTTCTCGAATAAAGAGATGACACAGCACAACCTCATGATTCAAACCAAGATTTTCATCATTCTATTTTCCATAGTTGGATTTATACTTGCCTATTTTTTCAGAAATTTAATCACTGTAATTCTGTTCATTACAGGAATAGGATTTACAATTATACCTGCTGCCATCTCATCTTTTCATTTCAAAATTTCACCACGGGCAGCTCTGGCAAGTTTCATATCAGGAATTACCTATATTTTTGCATTGATTTTAACCGGCAATTTAATTCCGGAATTAAGTATTGCCTCGATAGTTGTCGCAGCGTTTTTTCTGCTATTATTTCAATTAGTATTAAAAAGCAAAAAATGAAAATCGTAGTTACCATTCTATCGTTTACATTTCTAACACTCCAGACACAAGCATTTTATCCGGCCAGTGACAGTACTGCCAGAGATTCGACTAAAGTAAGAAAAGAGGAAAAAATTAAAAAAGGACTTAACTTTGGTATTTTACCAATTATAGGATACTCTTCTGATATCGGATTTATATATGGTGCATCTGTAAGTATGTATAACTATGGAGACGGCACCATTTACCCTGATTATAAGTATATGCTTTATGTTGAATATTCCAGATCAACAAAAGGCCAGGGCACAACTCAGGTCTTTTTCGATTCAAAAGGACTAATCCCCGGAATAAGAATAACCTCAGATGTAAGTTATTTAACTGAACTCAAACTAGATTTTTATGGTTTTAATGGGTATGATGCTATCTATAATCGTGCTTTTAAAGAAAAAGAAAATTCCGATTACATCTCAAAGGCTTTTTACAATTATCAACGTAAATTTCTAAGGATAACAGCAGATGCTGACGGTAATATTCTTGGTAATAAGTTAAGATGGCACGTAGGACTTGGTTATTTTAAATTTGATATTAATACAGTTGATGTTGACAAGTACAACAAAGGACAAAAAGAGGAAGATAAAATCAAGAAAACTGACTTACTTTATGAAAAGTATATTGAATGGGGGATCATAAGGGAGGATGAGAAGAATGGAGGAGATATGCCCTATCTGAAGATTGGATTAACATTCGACACAAGAGACAATGAGAATGACCCTATGAAAGGGGTATGGGATGAGGTAATGCTGCAAATTACGCCTAAGCTATTCCCAGCTCAACAAAGCAGTTTTTCGAGAATATCTGTTATACATCGTCAGTATTTACCAATTATTATGGACAGATTCTCTTTTGCCTACCGCCTGGCATATCAGGGAACATTTTCAGGCCGAACACCATTTTACCTTGAACCATATATGATAACTGCCGTTTCTTTTGCAACAACAATTGATGGACTAGGAGGTGCAAAAACCCTGCGTGGCATCCTACGAAACAGAGTTGTTGGAGATGGCGTTGTTTATGGAAATGCAGAATTCAGGTACATATTCCTTAAAACTGTTATATGGAAGCAAAATATTTTTCTTTCATTAAATGCCTTTGGTGATGCAGGGAGAGTTGTGCAAGAATACTCTGTATCTGAAACTCTCAACGGACAGTCATATCCTACTAATTATTTTGATTTTGGAGCTGAAAAATTCCATTTCTCTTATGGAGGTGGGTTTAACCTGATAATGAACCGCAATTTTATAATTTCAACAGACTTTGGATTCACTACTGATAAGCGTGACGGGAATTTCGGGTTCTATGCAGGAATCGGGTACTTATTCTAATAGCTACTAATCATTATTTTGCAGATATTTACTGAGAGAGAAGTTCTATGAGTATTAAATTAACAAACAAATGTCATCACAGCAAAAAGCCTATATTTACGCTACAGCTGCAATTCTAAGCTGGTCAACAATTGCCTCTGCATTCAAAATATCGCTGAGATACTTTGATTATCTGCAGCTATTATTTTTCGCATCTGTTTTTTCTGTCATTGTACTTTTCATTATTATTATCGCTCAAAACAAGCTTCCACTTTTAAAACAGACAACCCCGGCAAATCTTTTCAATTCAATATTCCTTGGATTCCTAAATCCGTTTCTTTATTATTTTGTCCTGTTAAAAGCATATACAATTCTTAAAGCGCAGGAAGCAGGAACCCTAAACTATATTTGGCCCATTACACTTGTTCTATTATCAATTCCACTGCTAAAGCAAAAAATAAAATGGGTTAGCATTGTCGCTATAATAATAAGCTTCCTGGGCATTGTTGTTATTTCTACCGAAGGCCGAATTATGACTCTTGAATTCAACCAACCTTTTGGAATAGCTCTTGCAGTCGGGAGTAGCATTTTCTGGGCGCTTTACTGGATTTTAAATATAAAAGACAAAAGGGATGACGTGATAAAATTGTTCATAAACTTTATTTTTGGAACATTATTTATTTTTATTGCTGTTATCCTTTCAGGAGGATTTGACATTATCTCAGTTGAAGGCCTGACAGGAGCTCTGTATATTGGCATTTTCGAAATGGGGCTGACCTATTTCCTATGGCTGAAAGCATTACAATTATCAGATAATACGGCAAAGGTCTCAAACCTGGTTTATCTCGCCCCTTTCATCTCATTAATGATAATAAATATTACAATTGGTGAGAAAATTCTGGTTTCAACCATTACAGGGCTTGCACTTATTATTGGTGGAATTATCTTGCAACAAGCATCAGACAGGCTTCTAGTGAAGAAACCTTTCTATAGAAGATAAGAGCTTTGATGGCCTGATCGGTTTTGAGAAATAGAGATCACATCCGGCATCTATACTTTTTGCACTATCCTCAGGCATAGCATAGGCGGTGAGGGCAATTACCGGCAAATCTTTTCTGAATGATTTTATCTTTTTTGTTGCCTCATAACCATTCATTTTGGGCATTCTGATATCCATCAATACCAGATCAATATTCTTATTCGCCTTGCATATCTCTACAGCTTCCAAGCCATTGACTGCCCATATCAGATCAACTTTTGTTTTATGCAATGCTGCTTTCAGGAGTTCGAAATTTGTTTCCTCATCTTCAGCAATTAAAATAGTTTTACCCTTCCAGTTATATTGAGATGACCAAAATTTTTCTTTACCAGAAGATTCATATTCTTCCATTACAAAAGGTAAAGTAAAATAAAACACAGAACCCTTGCCCGGTTCGGATTCAACCCAAATTTCACCATCAAGCAATTCAACGATACGTTTAGATATTGCAAGACCAAGACCAGTGCCTCCAAACTTTCGCGAGGAGGTTTCGTCAACCTGTCTGAACCTCTCAAAAACAGTACTGTGCATATCACCAGGAATCCCTATTCCGGTATCTGACACATAAAACCTAACAATCGCTTCTTCACCTTTCCCTTCAATATTATAACCAACTTCCACAGTACCTTTCTCTGTAAATTTAAGTGCATTACCAATTAGGTTGGTCAGAACCTGCCTCATCCTCAAAGGATCGGAATCAATCTTATAAATGTCACTATCAGGAGGAAAAACAAGATTCAACTTAACCTTATCATTTTTATTTGACTCGCTAAATGAGTTGAACAGTTCCCTGACAACAGAATTTAGCTTAAATTCAGATTTACTGATAGTAAGCTGTTCAGCTTCAATCTTTGAAATATCAATTATGTCATCTATTAAACTCAACAGAGCATTACTACTTTTTATTATATGATGCAGATATTCTGTTTTCTTTTTCTCTTCAACTCCCTCATCAGTAAGTAAGTTTGAAAACCCAATTATAGAATTCATCGGCGTTCTGATCTCATGCGACATATTTGCAAGGAAGGCTGTTTTTAATTTATCTGACTGTTCTGCAATAGCTTTTGCCTGCTTCAGTTTCTCAATAGATGTAAGACGCTCGGTAATATCGTTTACAACAACAACAATAGCAACCGGTTTTCCTGAAGAATCTTTTATAACACTACTCGAAGTCTCTGCATAAAAAGTTGACCCATCAGATCGGATAAGTTTATATTGATTATTATTTGAAAAACCTTTTTCAAAAGACTCCTTGAGCTTTTCTTTAGCTTGAGAGTGTTCATCCTCAGGAATGAAATCAAATATACTATATTTTTTAATATCCTGATCATCTTCCACTCTGAACATTTTATGGCTTGGAGGATTACTGTCAATTACCTTGTAACTAAGATCAAAAACAATAATCGCTGACGGAGAAGAATCAAAGATTCCACGGAGCATCTTCTGATTTTTCAACATTAATTGCTCAGCTTTAACCCTTTCGGTAACATCAATCCCTATTTCCCAATATTTCCAGCCCGGAATTGGAGCTGCATAAGAAGCACTTGACCAGGAAATTGTTTTTGTTGCCCCATCCTTGCAAGATATCTCGGTTTCATAATCTTTATAAGAAAAGTTATGATCCAGTATCTCTTTTTGAATGAACTTCCTGTATTTTCTGTCAGGATAAAGCATCCGAAGTACATTTTTATTACCAATGATCTCATCAGCACTATATCCTGTAACTCTTTCACACTCTCTGTTCCAAAATGTTACGACACCATCATCACCAAAAGCATTGATCATAACCGGCATCTCCTGTACAATCCTTCTAAGTCTCCTTTCATTCTCCTTTAAGGCTCGGTTTACATCTTTAATGACTTTATCCGCTTTGACTATCTCTTCGTTTTGTTTAAGTAAAAGCCTGTTAGCCTTTCTCTTTTGAACATACATCCAGTAAACCAAAAAAAGGAAAAACAACACAATTACACTTCCGAGAGTAAAGCCATATATTATAATATTCTTCCTCTGCAATTGATTCTCCTTTTTTTCAAGTTGTATCTGATTTTTCAATTTTATCTT
>JAUVIX010000082.1 GCA_030592565.1 Chlorobiota bacterium | reverse complement strand
GGAGCAGGAGCTTTCTGATTCAGGACACCTCTACAGTCTGGGACAGATTGTTCATAATGAGGAGGAAATAAGCAGGCTTAGCTCTAAAGGAATGGAAACTATTAATCATTCATATCTTACAAAAGCCAGTAATGCAAAAGTTCTGATTAGAGCTCATGGCGAACCACCGGAAACATATAAAATTGCAAAAGATAATAATCTTAAGATAATTGACGCTACCTGTCCTATCGTCATTAAACTTCAAAAGAGAGTTAAGCGTGCTTTTGATGAAATGGAAAAAGCAGGAGGGCAGGTTGCAATATTCGGTAAAAAGAATCATCCCGAAGTTATCGGCCTTGCCGGACAAACCGGATATATGGCAATCATTCTTGAGAATATTGAAGATGTCAGGAATATAAATTTCGAAAAGCCTTTGCGACTTTTCTCGCAAACAACTAAAAGCCTTCAGCAGTACGAGGAACTTGTATCATTCTTTAGAGAGAAATATGAAGAACAAAACAGTCCCGGAGATTTTATACATTACAATACTGTATGCCGATTGGTTTCCGGTCGGGCTGATGACCTGAAGGAGTTTTGCAGGAATAATGATATTATTATTTTCGTTAGCGGGAAAAACAGTTCCAACGGCAAGTATCTGTATAATATATGTAAATTGGCAAATGATAAAAGTTACCACGTTTCATCTCCTGTAGAAATAGCAAAGGTGTGGTTTAATGAAGTACAAAGTGTGGGAATTAGTGGTGCAACTTCAACTCCTGGATGGCTGATGGAGAAAGTTGCAGATAAAATTCGTAGCTTTTAGTGATTAGCCTGTTTCAAACTTGTTTTGTGCTTTTATACTAAGCCGACATAGAATTTTGTAACATAAAATGTATATTTTGCACCTACTCTTCTTCAGAATTTATTTCCGTAGCTACGGCTATGCAAAGAAATTATTCATCAATTAGGCACAAAACCTATCATTTTCTAAATAAAATATTCTATCACGGCTTAGTATATATTTGTATTTTTGACCATTATTTGAAATTCATAATTTGCTATTTGTAATTTGTTTAGATGTATCTCGAAAAATTAAAACTTATAAATTTTAAAAATTATCAGGAGACGGAGTTTGGCTTTTCTTCCAGGATAAACTGCTTCATTGGTGATAATGGTGCTGGTAAGACCAATATTCTTGATGCTATTTATTATATCTCATTTTGCAAAAGTTATTTCAATCCTTCCGATATGCAGAACATTAAACATGATGAGCCATTTTTTGCAGTTCACGGAACTTATCATAAAAACAATAACGGAGGAGATCAATTGTCAGTTGTCCAAAAACGCGGACATAGAAAAGTTTTTAAACTGAATGATAAGGAATATGAGCGACTTGCCGATCATATTGGGCTGTATCCCCTTGTTATGATTTCGCCGTACGACAGAGACCTGATAAATGAAGGTAGCGAGGTGCGCCGCAAGTATATTGATTCTGTTATTTCACAGTTTGATAAGGTTTATCTTGATAACCTGATAAATTATAATAAGGCATTGCAGCAAAGAAATGCGCTGTTAAAAAGATTTGCAGAAAATAATTATTTTGATGCTGCTTCGCTTGAGATTTGGAGCAATAAACTTGCTTCGCTTGGTGAAAAGATATATTCAAAGCGGAAAGAGTTTTTGAATGATTTTTTGCTGCTTTTTCAGCAATATTTCGATTTTATCTCAGGTGGAAGAGAAAAGGTGACGATTGTCTATGACTCGCAAATTCATGACCGATCTTTGGAGGAGTTGTTGATAAACTCGGTTGAAAGGGACAGACAGGTGAGATATACTACAGTTGGGATTCATAAGGATGATTTATTGATGCAGATAAACGGATACCCGTTAAAGAGATTTGGTTCGCAGGGCCAGCAAAAATCGTATGTTGTTGCAATTAAACTGGCACAGTTTGAATATACAAGAGACATTAAGGGATTTAAGCCGGTACTGCTGCTTGATGATATTTTTGATAAGCTGGATGAAAACCGTGTGAAAAAAATAATACAACTTGTGAGCGAAAATAGTTTTGGTCAGATTTTTATTACAGATACGCAAAAGGAAAGAATTGAAAATATTTTTATTCAGGTAAATATTGACCATAAGATTTTTAATGTCGTTGATGGTACAGCTGTAGTTGTATAGGAGTAATGTTGTTTTAGCAATTAAAAAGTGATTATAATTGAAAAAGTCAAATGATCAAACATTAGGGGAAGCCATTCAAGAACTAATTAAGACATACCATCTTGAGGATAAGTTGAATCAGGCTCGTTTGGTAAAATGCTGGGATGATGTAACCGGCGAACTTATCAGCAAGCATACTGAAAAACTATTTGTTAAAGGTAATAAGCTATATGTAAAACTCGATTCTGATGCTTTAAAAAATGAGCTTCTTTATGCAAGAACCAAACTTATTAAAATGCTCAATAAATCAGTTGGCAGCGAAGTTATTTCAGAAATTATTTTTCTCTAACCTTAATTTATTTCAATAAAAAATGGCATTCTCGCCTGAACTCCCTCCATTTTTGTAACGGTCTTCATATAGCCGTAATATTTGTAGAATTCACCTAACTCGCTTTTTATCATCGACTGCCTTGTTTGGCCCATAAAATCTTCCATTAGTTGCATCCAGGGATCTTTCAGCTTTGGTAGTTCCGTTATTCTGTAATCCTCAAGTTCAGCCAGCTCTTTAGCTTTATTAACAGCAGTTTCAAGACTCCCCAGTTCATCAACTAATCCCAGTTGAAGAGCATCTGTTCCGCTCCACACACGTCCCTGGCCGATCGAATCAACCTGGGCTGTTGTCATATTACGGCCTTCGGCAACATGGGCAATAAACGTATTGTAAAACCTGTCAACCATCGCTTGAATTACGTTTCTTTGATAAGGAGTTAAAGGTTTTGTAATTGTCATATAATCAGAGTTATTATTTGTTTTCACTCCATCGAAAGTAATCCCCAGTTTGTTATTAAAAAACTTCTCCATATTCGGGATAAGACCGAAAACACCTATTGACCCTGTAATAGTAGTTGGTTCGGCAATAATATAATCCGCACCGCAAGCGATGTAATATCCACCTGAAGCTGCTACATTTCCCATCGAAACTATAACTGGTTTTACCTTTTTTGCCAGTTTAACTTCTCTTAAAATAATATCTGAAGCAAGTCCGTCACCGCCTGGAGAATTTACCCTAAGAACGATTGACTTAATGGAATTGTCAAGCCTGGCATTCCTGATTGTTATTGCAAAACGCTCTGAATTAATTCCATCATTACCATCTCCTTGTACTATATCTCCCGAAGCAAATACCACAGCAATTTTATTCTTACTTCTTTTCTTTCCGGTTTTAACCTTTGCATTTTTATATTTATTGACACTAATCAAATTATTAACACTGACAGTTGATACATCAAGTTTTTTAGCAAGAATATCAAGAAACTGGTCTTTATAAATAACAGAATCAACCATTCCGAAATTGTAAGCATCTTTAGTTGTCTGAGCAAGCAGCCCATCAGCAATTTCATTTAACCTGCCGATACTGATGTTCCTTGATTGCGAGATTAATTCAACTACATCATTCCAGATAGAAGATACAAATGCCTGAGTCTGTTCTCTGCTTGGATCGCTCATCTTATCAAGTATCAGAGGTTCTACAGCACTTTTGAATTTTCCGTGGCGAATGATCTGAACATCAATATCAAGTTTGTCTAGAAGGCCTTTAATGAAGGAAGTCTGAATACTAAGTCCATGAAAATCTATAAACCCCTCTTGATTTGCATATATTTTATCAGCAATTGTTGCAAGATAAAAAGCTCTTTGATCAAAAATATTTCCGTAGGCATAAATGAACTTCCCACTTTCCTTAAAATCATCCAGAGCTTCCCGTATTTCTGTAATCGTTGCAAAACCAGAGGGAACACTGAACATATCAAGATAAATACCCAATATCCTGCTGTCATCTTTTGCATTCTTAATGCTTTTAAGAATGTCATTTAGTCCGGCGATTGGTTTTAAATCGCCCATAGATGAAATGTTAAAAGGGTTGTTTGGAGTTCTGTCCGGAATGTTATAGTCAAGCTTCAGATGCAAAACAGAGTTATTGTTAACAACAACTTCTTCTGTTTTTGTCATCGAAACTATAGCCATAATAAAAGAGAAAAACAGAAAAATAATGATTATTGATGTCAGGATAAAACCGACCATCGATGCAAACATAAATTTAAAGAAATCTTTCATAGAAGTAATATTAATTTTTTGAATGCAATAATAGTAAAATAATTTCAATGTTGATATTTTAAAAAACAGGTTGGAAATAGGATTCATAATTGTACTTTTGCGCTTTCAAAGTTGATTATATGAGCAGAGCATTACTTCTTATTGGTGGAAATATGGGTGACAGAAGTAATCTGCTTGCTGATGCCTGCATTTTAATTGAAACAAAAATAGGCCGGATAATCAAGTCTTCTTCAGTGTATGAGACTGATCCATGGGGTTTTTCAAGCGATTTGCCATTTTTTAATCAGGTTGTTATTGTTGATTCCGTTTTGTTACCAAATGAAATACTTGGTGAGATTCACAAAATTGAAGCTCAATTGGGTAGGGTGAGATTTTCAACTGGATATGAAGCCAGAACAATGGACATAGATATTCTTTTTTATGATGATTTAATGGTTAATGAAAGCGATCTGGTTATTCCACACCCACGATTGCATGAACGAAGATTTACCCTGTTGCCTTTGGCTGAAATTGCCGGAGACTATATTCATCCCGTTTTAAACGAACGGTTGCATGTTCTTGCTGAAGAGTGTTCTGATACTTCAAAAGTTGTGCTGATTGAAAAGCTGAAACTAGATAATGTCCGGTGAAATGAAATATAACTATATTGCCATTGAAGGTAATATCGGAGCAGGCAAAACTTCTCTGGCAAAGATGATTGCCGCAGATTACAATGCCAGACTTATTCTTGAGCGTTTTGCCGATAATTCATTTCTGCCTAAATTCTATAAAGACCCTGATAAATATGCCTTTCCTCTTGAAATGTCGTTTCTTGCTGAGAGGTATCAGCAATTAAAAGACGAATTGTCAAGAAGTGATATGTTTAGAAGTTTCATTATTGCCGATTATTTTATTGACAAATCGTTGATATTTGCCAGAAAAACTCTTCAAAACGATGAGTATGCCTTATATTCCAGACTTTTTGGAATAATAAATTCTGCCCTTCCCAAACCGGATCTTATAATATATCTTTATAATAATGTCAGACAACTAAAGCAAAATATTTTGAACAGGGGTAGGGACTATGAAAAGGGAATTGAGTTTTCATATCTTGAGAAAATCCAGTCGGGTTATCTGGAGTATTTTAAAACAATGAAAGGTTTTAAGATTATAATTGTGGAGACTGTAAATCTCGATTTTGTAGGTAGTCAAAGTGATTATGCTAAATTAAAAAACTTATTAAATTCTGATTATAATGAAGGCATTCACACCATAACTTTTTAATCTGAGGAGTTGAAATAATGGCTTTTTAAAGAACTTTTGTGTTTTTTTGTGATTTTTAAGCTTTATTTGATTATATTTGTTCCCACAATGGGAGGCATAATTTCATAATTAGAAATAGAAAGGTAGCCTTGAAGTGACGTAAGTCATTGTTTAGCAGGGATTGAGTGTGATGGCATAAATATTGACATTATTTTTTTGAAAAAAAACTTGACTTTGTATCAAATTTTTTGCAATATTTGCATAATCTTTTGAACAATGCAACAACTATAAATGTTATAGCACTGTGAATTTAAAAACAGAAGTTACCAACAACTGAATATTAATAATAAATTGTATTAACGTAAAATAGCATTAAAAAGTTTCATATTTTTGAAAATTATTGTAAAGTAATAATAGAGAAAAACTTACCATTATGAAAAAAAATTATCAGATTGTATTGAGAGTATTTACGGTAGCACTCCTATTCGGATTAGTGAGTACTGCCTTTGCGCAAAATGCCAACAGGCTTGATGGAAGTGATAAGCTTCATTATCAGTGGTATTTGAACGGACATTTTGGAATTACGCAAGCATTTGGAGATATCCAGGCAGGGGATTTTGGATTCGATGCTTTAAGCGCACAAAACATGAATGTTGCAGGCGGATTGCGATTAGGAAAGCATATAAGTCCTGTTTTTGGTATATTCATTAATGGGGATATGGGTAAAATGCAGGGGTATAGTGGAGTAGATACTAAGAAAAAGATTTTTGAAACAGACTTTATGGAAGGATTTCTTGGTGCGACCGTTAGCTTTTCAAATTTATTTGGAGGGTACAAACCAAGATTGGTAAATATTTATGGTTTGGTTGGTATTGGAATGATAAATTTTAAACCAAAGGTTTGGAATCAGGATCCCAACGATGAACGAAATAAATTAGGAGACCAAATTGATATTCCTGGTAAAGCTGAAAAAGCCTGGGGTGAAGATGGAACGACTGAAGGTGTTTTTCCTGTAGGTCTGGGAATAGATTTCAGATTGAGTGACAGATGGGATATTAATGTAGAAGCTAATTACAGAATAGTTGACGGTGATAAACTTGATGGTTATGTTTCAGGTGAAAATACCGATGCTTATATGTATTATTCAGCAGGCTTAGGCTGGAATTTTGGTCAGGGCAAATCAACTAAAATTAACATTGAAACGGAACCAACAACAATTTCACTTGTTGGAGATTCTGTTCCTGTAGTTGTAAAAGGCAATTTTCCTGATGGGTTTAACTCGAAGGCTGTAGTTGATTTTACTCCTGTATTAAAATATGGTGACCAGACAAAACAACTCGAAATTATGTATTTCCAAGGAACTGAAGTTGCTGATGAATATCAGAAACCCGGTGCTGTAGTTGTTCCTGAAGAGGGAGGGTCATTTACTTATACAACAATGGTTGCTTATGAGCCTGGAATGGATATTTGTGAAGTTTATGTAGATCCTTTGGTCTCTTCAAAGGGTAAAGAGGGAGTTTCAATGGGTGATAGAAAAGTTGCTGATGGTCTGATTATGACAAATAAAAGATATCACAATAGTGAGCATCTTTTACTTGCTCCAAATGGTTTCAAAAGAGATATTGTAAAATCTCAGGCAGGAACTATCTATTTCGTTGTTAATAAATCAAATGTTAACTTTAATTTTAAGTTGAATAAAACTGACGACGCTAAGCAAGGTTTGACAGAGATGAAGAGTTTTATTGAAAATGGATGGGAAATTAAAAATGTTGAGATCAATGCCTGGGCATCTCCTGAAGGTGAAGAGTCATTAAACCAGGGACTATCTCAAAGAAGAGCTGACGCTGCCAAGAAATATGCTGAAAACGAATATAACAAGTATATAAAAGCAAAAGCTAAAAAACTTGGAGTTAAAGTTGAAGATATTAAGCAGGATATTCAGTGGGATTTAAGAGCTAATGGTGAAGACTGGGATGGATTTATGAAATCTGTAAAGGCATCTAACATTAAAGATAAAAACATCATAGCAAATGTTGTTAATTCACAACCTGACCTTAATAAAAGAGAGCAGGAAATCAGGAATATGACAGTTATATATAAAGAGATTGAAGAAGATATTCTTCCTCCTTTGAGAAGAGCTGTGATTAAAGTTAATAGTTATGAGCCGTCTTATACTGATGAAGAAATTGCTCAGTATGCTACATCAGCACCCGATTCATTAAGTGTTAACGCATTACTTTATTCAGCAACTCTTACAACTGATGCTAATGCTCAGTTAAATATTTACAAAACTACAATTAGTAAATATCCAAAATGCTGGAGAGCCTATAATAATGCTGGTTATACTGCCGCTGAACTTGGAGATTTTGCTGCTGCAAATAACTATTTCGCAAAAGCAAGACAAATTGCAGGTGATGATGGTATAGTTCTTAATAATGCAGGCGCAATGGCTGCTAAGAAGAAAAACTGGCCGGAAGCAAAAGAAGATTATATGGCAGCACAAAAACAAGGTGTTGACGTAAGCTATAATATGGGTATAATTAAACTTGCCGAGGGTAATTACAGTAGCTCTGTTAATTCATTCAGCGGTGAGAAGTGTGATTATAACCTTGCACTTGCTCATGTGCTTGCGCAAAATTACAATGCTGCTAAAGCAACTCTAAACTGTTCAGAGAAAACAGCAGATAATTATTACCTGATGGCAATAATAGGAGCCAGAACTTCTGACGATAATATGGTATTTGAAAATCTTAAAAATGCAATTGCAAAAGATGCCAAATCCAAAGAGGTTGCAGCTAAGGACAGAGAGTTTATGAAATATTACGCTAATCCGAACTTCCAAAATGCTATTAAATAAATACATCTGATAATTTTTTATGGAAGTGGTAAGGGCTGCAATTTGCAGCCCTTGCTTTTTTTATGCTAATGAGTAATACCAATTCGCCTTGCAAAGGTCTCTTTTTGAGTTATTGTTCCTTTAGCCTTTGTGGAAAATTGTTTTTGCAACTAAAACACTAAGCCTCATAGACACACAATGCTAGTCTTTCGATATTATCTTTAACTATTTAAATTTTCTGTTTAGTTTATAAAAAGTATGCCACAATACTAATCCCCCGCTGACAGATACATTTATGGAGTGTTTGGTGCCGTATTGCGGAATTTCAATGGAAAGATCAAGTAACTCAAGCGCTTCATCCGAAACACCTTTTATTTCATTACCAAAGATAAAGGCTATTTTATTATAGTCTGATGGATTAAATTCATTCAAAAAGATTTTTTTATCAGTTTGCTCAATGGCAATGATGAAATACCCTTCTTCTTTTAAATCCTTAATTGCATCGACAATATCCTCAAAATATCGCCAGCTAACGGATTCTGTTGCGCCTAAAGCTGTTTTGTGTATTTCACGATGGGGCGGAGTGGCCGTTATACCGCAAAGTATAATCTCATTTATGCGAAATGCATCTGCTGTTCGGAAAAATGAGCCGATATTGTTCAGGCTTCTTATGTTATCCAGAATTATTACGACAGGTAATTTATCTGCTTTTTTAAAATCATCGGGAGTAATTCTGTTAAGTTCGCTATTTTTTAGTTTTCTCATTTTACATTAATCAGGTTGCAAAATTAACAATGGTATTGTGAATTGTGAATTAAATTTAGAAATTTATAATGATTATAGTTATATTTTTGTCAATTATTGAAAAAGACTATGACTGCAAAAAGAAAAATAGCTGAAACACCGTTGATGAAGCAGTATAACTCCATCAAGGCAAAATATCCTGATGCTTTACTTTTGTTTCGTGTGGGCGATTTTTATGAAACATTTGGCGAGGATGCTATCAAAGCTGCAAAGATTCTTGGGATCGTACAAACAAAAAGGGCAAATGGTGCTGCTGCTTATATTGAACTTGCCGGGTTTCCGCACCATTCTCTTGACACTTATCTCCCAAAGCTGGTTAAAGCCGGAATGCGAGTTGCAATATGCGATCAGCTTGAAGATCCTAAACTGGCGAAGAAAATTGTAAAACGTGGAGTTACAGAACTGGTTACACCCGGTGTTACATATAATGATAATGTACTTGAAAATAATCAGAATAATTTTCTTGCAGCAGTTCATTTTACAAATAAAAATTCCGGCATTGCTTTTCTCGATGTATCAACAGGTGAGTTTTTTGTTGCCCAGGGAAGCAATGAGTATATTGATAAGCTGTTGCAAAGTTTTGCTCCAAGTGAAGTTATAGTTCAGAAGAATAAACTGAATGATTTTAAGACTGTTTTCGGACATAAATTCTATACACATACATTTGAAGAGTGGATTTTTTCTGAGGAGTTTTCCAATGATTTGCTTCTTTCTCATTTTGGGACTGCATCATTGAAAGGATTTGGAGTTGAAAATATTACTTACGGAGTTATTGCTGCCGGTGTTGTTCTTCACTACCTGAAAGAGACTCATCATGATAAAACAGGACATATTTTTAAAATATCCAGAATCGAAGAGGATCATTATGTCTGGCTCGATAGGTTTACAATAAGAAATCTTGAGTTGCTTTTCTCGCCACATGAGGATGCTGTTACATTACTTGATGTTATTGATAATACTATATCTCCGATGGGATCGAGGCTTTTGAGAAGATGGATCACTCTTCCTTTGAAAGACAGGAGGCCAATTGAGGAGAGGTTTCGTGTTGTTGAGTTCTTTGTTCAGTCACAAGAGAAGATTGAGCCACTTCAAAAGTTGATAAAGTCAACAGGAGATTTGGAAAGACTGATTTCAAAAGTTGCCATAGGGAAGATTAACCCACGTGAAGTTCTTCAGGTTCGGGAGGCTTTAAAATCTGTTGAGAAGATTAGAAAGGAGTATGAGAAATCGCATAATGAGTCAGTAAGAAAACTTGTGGAACAATTGAATCCATGTCTGACGATTCGTGATCAGATTAGTGAAACGCTAAAAGAGGATGTTCCGGTTGCTGTTAATAAAGGAAACGTTATTGCCGAAGGTTTTTCTAAAGAACTCGATGATTTGCGTGGCCTTGCATATTCCGGTAAGGATTATCTTGTGAAGATTCAGCAAAGAGAAGTTGAAATTACTGGAATTACATCACTGAAAATAGGGTATAATAATGTATTCGGATACTATCTTGAAGTGACAAATGTCCATAAGGATAAAGTGCCGGAGGAGTGGCACAGAAAACAGACGCTGACAAATGCAGAGAGATATATTACGGAAGAGTTGAAAGAGTACGAACAGAAGATATTAGGAGCAGAGGAGAAGATTCTGATTCTTGAGGCAAAGCTGTTTAATGACCTTGTGCTTTCTCTGGTTGATTACATTAAACCCATTCAGTTGAATGCACAGGCAATAGGTAAAATGGATGTGCTGCTCTCTTTTGCTCTTACCGCGATTCAGAATAATTATGTTAAGCCTGAGGTAAATGAATCTTTCACGCTGGATATAAAAAACGGACGACATCCTGTTATAGAGAAGGAGATGCCAATTGGGGAGGAGTATATTCCAAACGATGTGCATCTTGATAATGAGAAGCAACAGATATTGATTATTACCGGGCCTAATATGTCTGGTAAATCAGCATTGTTGCGCCAAACAGCTTTGATTGTCCTTTTGGCTCAGATTGGCAGTTTTGTTCCTGCCGAATCAGCATCCATAGGGCTTGTTGATAAGATATTTACAAGGGTCGGAGCTTCCGACAATATTTCTTCAGGAGAATCCACTTTTATGGTTGAGATGAATGAAACTTCAAGCATATTAAATAATATCTCTAATCGCAGTCTTATATTACTGGATGAAATAGGCAGGGGAACAAGTACTTACGACGGAATTTCAATTGCCTGGGCTATTTCTGAGTTTTTACATGAGCATCCGATGTTCAGAGCAAAGGTGCTGTTTGCAACACATTATCACGAGCTGAATGAAATGGCTGCCAGCTTCTCGCGAATTAAAAATTTTCACGTCTCAATAAAAGAGATTGGGAATAAGGTGATTTTTCTTAGAAAATTGAAGCAGGGTGGGAGTGAGCACAGCTTTGGTATTCATGTCGCAAAGATGGCAGGAATGCCTCAAAAGATTATTGAACGGGCAAAAGACCTGTTACAGGCCCTTGAAAAATCTCATTCCGGAGGTGAATTGAAAAAGCAATCGGGGAAAGAGCGTATTTCGGATGATAGTTATCAGCTAAGCTTTATTCAGCTTGATGATCCTTTGCTTTTGCAGATAAAAGAGGATATCCTGAGTACGGATATCAATACTCTCACACCTGTTGAGGCTTTGATGAAACTTAATGAGATAAAGAAACTGCTTGGACGGTAGGTAGTGAATTTTTCAAAATAGCATCCGACAATAAAAACAATAGGTTTGGGCTGAAGCCCATAGATGTGAAATTTGTTAATAAGCGGCATAAATGCCGCTCCTATTTATTGCTGTTTCAGTGTAAATTGAGTGGAAACGAATGAACAATGTAAAAATGGTTTTAGCCTAACATTAAACATTTAAAGCATTTGGCTCTGTATTGAGTGATTTTGTTTTTGATAAAAAAATTTTAAAAATATTTAATAGTTTAAAGTAAAAAGATATATATTTGCACCCTTTAAAATCAATAAGCGAAAGTAGCTCAGATGGTAGAGCACGACCTTGCCAAGGTCGGGGTCGCGGG
>JAUVIX010000275.1 GCA_030592565.1 Chlorobiota bacterium | reverse complement strand
CACCCTGAAATACAACAATGTTAAATATTTCAAAGGCATCGTTGCTCTTGACCAGATATATCAATTCGGACATGGTAGCATAGTCGGCTTTAGCGAAGGTGTTGCAGGGAAGAAGGACAGAGCCACACTCTTTATAATTGGTTACAAAGATTTTCGTACGGCCAGGGAGTGGATAGCTGCTGCAAAAGGGAAATTTAAACGTTATAATGACCTTTATAGCAACTTTATATTGCAGGAAAATGGTTGGTCAATAAATGATAATGCCGGAACTCCTGTCTCTTTTATGTCTTATGATAGATTTATTCTTATTGTTAAAGGCAAGGAGTGGGAAGAGGCGGTTAAAGATTTTGAGAAGATTAGAAAGATACTCGAGAATTAACAAAACTATCTGTTCTTTTCAATAATATTTTTTAGTGGCCTGAACTCTGTACGTATGGTTTCCCACTTTTCAGGATATTTCTCCAAAAGAGTAGTAATCATACTTTTGTGGTTATATAGCGAATCGGAAATGGCGGGGGCACTAATTGGGACAGGGCAGGAGTGGCCAACATTAGTTCCTGTCAGCTTAAGGTTTTGCTTTCGGGCTACAAGAGCAGCTTGTTCCAGCTTATTGAGCAGAGAAATTGTTTTTGTGTATTTGCCAATAGTCGTTTGCTGCTCTGGCATTTCACCTGTGTGTGAGTATTGTATTTCAAACTTTATGTGCCATTCTGAAATCCTAATCTCACTTGTTGCATTTGAATAAAGGTTGTTTGCATAATCAACAGCCTCCTCAATAATTCGCTCAAGGTCTTTTAGTTCTCCTGAAAAGTTACTTATCTTTTCTAAAGCACTCTCGCTAAAAACATAGCTAATATTGTTTCTTCTGCTATGGTCTTTCAGATATTGCCGGCAGAGCTTTACAAGACTTAATCCGTAATTATCATGTGTGCGTTTCAGTTCATCTGACAATCTTTCTGTTTCGCTTATTATTTTCCTGGTTCTGTCATTATTAAAAGAAAGTACATTCCAGTTCTGTTGTTTAGACTCAATAATTCCTTTCAAACTATTATACATCAGAAAAGCTATTACGCTTTTACTCTCTGTTGAAAGTGGAGAATCGCTGTTACTCACTCCGAAGTTACCTGGATTCTCATTAAAATACAGGAAAATGAGGTCGCTAAATCCCTTTTGACTACCAGGGAGTCTAAGTAAAAGAACAACATTCTCAAGCTCTGTAAAGATATCAATTAAAGGTGTACTGTTTTTCTTCTTTACTTTAAAAGGGGCACTATCCTCATTATACCAACTAAACGGTGTTTTATCTTTTCGAAAAGGATTAAGATCCTCTGAAATTGTGCCAACATCAAGTTCCTTTGCTTCATAACCTCCATTTTGCTTTTCGGAAACAATACCCCTAAGACATTTTGATTCAGGGTCATAGAAAACAGTTATAACCTTATCTATTCCCGGAAGAATGGATATCGCCGTTTTGTGAAGGCTGTTAAAAGGATTATCTATAAAATCAAATTTGTGCACAATTGAAATTTTAAGCAAAGATACATATAATTAAGTCATAAAAGCAAGGTTTTTAAGGTTTATTTTAAGTAACAATAAAATTATATTAAGCTTAAGTTAATAAAATAAAGCTACTTAATTATAGGCTTAAGTCGATATATTACACTTAATAAGCTTGACAACACTATGTTGTATTGTGTAATATTGCAAAAGAATTTTGATGAATTCCCATCATTTATTTTCAAATTTGTTAAGAGAAATAAAAATAATTAAGTAAAATCATAAAAAGGATAAAGTAATGAGAAATGAAATTTTTGAAAAAATAAAGCAAAACAGAATACGGTGCCTCACTGAACTTAACAATATTGAAAACAAGAAACTAAATAAGAAAGAAAGCATTGATAAAACTGATTCCAATATGATGGGAGTGAGGAAACGCAAGAGAAATCCATTATTACCAGTTTCTTTGTTTTGGAACAACATATCCTTTTCAAATATCTCAATAGATACAACTGGAACTGTAAGATCAATCAATAGATATGGCAGATTAATTAAATCTTTATTCAATCAATTATTTAAGGTAATTACTCACCTGTTTTTATCTCTCAATAAAAAAGTAAACATTACAGCAGATAGGATGACGGAAGGATTTTACAGCTATTCATCCCGATTTTTCGAAGACAGGTATGAGTATGTAAATGTTAATGACTATCCAGGTGTAAAAACAATAGCAATTACTCCGGTTATAGCTTATGAAGAAGAATATAACGTTTTTAAAGAAAGCATTTTGTTTTTTAAAGAAGCTTGGGCGAAATTGGTAAGGATCAGGCTGGTGAGAAGTATGGTTTTGTTTTTTGAATTTGATGAAAATATTTCTATAGAGAGTCAAGGACAGAAGTATAATGCTTTAAATGAAAAGATTATTTATGCAAGGGGAAAAATTCAAAGAACTCTAACTAATACCATCAACATAATGGATAAACATACCAAAATTCTGGTAATCAGACTGAAAAATTTAAAAGGTTATTTCAAAAATGCTGCCATTAATAAAACACACATAACCTTAAAGGAAAAATCAATAGTTATCAGAATAAAGCAAAGGTTGTTTCCGGCAATAAACAGGTTTGTAAAGTATTAGTTTGAGTTTATCAGGCTGCCGGAACCGGAAATTGTAACATCAATTCCAGGATAACCCTTGTAATAAACATTTCCGCTTCCGGAAATAATAACGTCAAGGTCATCGGTAACAAAGACCTCTGAATTTCCCGAACCGCTGATAGTAATATCTGTTTTATAGGTTTGCAGTCCGAAAGCCTTCAAATTACCTGATCCGCTAATTGTTATCCTATATTCATTGGCTTTCCCGGTAAGATAAATATTACCCGAACCTGATATAGAGCTTTCGATAAAATCTGCCAGCAGACTCATATCTATATTACCAGAGCCGCTAATACTTAAATAAACATCTGTTGAGTCGGTAAACGTATTGGTACTTTCAATATTCCCGGAGCCGCTAATAGCAAGGTAATTAATTAAAGGTGTAGTTACATATATGTCTATTCCTTCGTGATTCTTTACATTATTGTAGTATTCAATATTCCACTTGCCACCAGAGACAGACTTTTTAATGTTATCTAGTATATTCTGTTGAGCTTCAATCCTTACCTGCTGTGTGTCACCCTCTGTAAGATAGACATTTCCATCAATACTTAACTGAACTCCGGTTATATCAGGCATGTTGAATTCCTGAGACACAATTGTGCCACTTCCTTTAATTCCTGCCCTATCCTTATCACAACCAGCCGAGATAACAACTATTATTGCTGCAAATATTAAAAATTGAATGGTATTACCGTTCATTGTATTTGCTATATGATTGTTTTGCAAAATTAGTCAAATTGATTCTTAAATAATAGCTATCTTATAACAACTTTATCTGTCCTGACCTTTCCGTTAACTTCGGTTTCAATTAGATAGATGCCCGGTTTCCCTGAGAAGGAACAATTAAAGTTACCAGCATTGAAATGTCCTGCCTCCAAAGTTTCTATCTTATTTCCGGTGGAGTTGTAAACCGTAATTTTAACCTCTGCCGGATTAACAAGATTTAGTTTTATGTTGCAACTTTCTTTTGCTGGATTTGGATAAATCATTACATTAAATAAATTATCTGAAAGAGCTTTAGATGAAGTTGTTCCGGGAATATAAACATTACTCTTAAATGCACTGTTTGTGTATGATGAAGCAATTATTTTCAATGTGTCGTCTTCAGTAAATGATTTTGAAAAAGAAGTAATATATGAAGAAGGCATTCCGTCGTTTGCCGCAAACCATTCCTCACCACTGTCTTTTGTAATGTAAACTCCATGATCAGTTGTTGCAGCATAAACCACTTCAGAATTAAGCTCACTAACAAAAAGGTCGGTTATTTTCGTCCAGACAGAAAAGCTGAGGCCAGTTAACTCCCAGTTTGCTCCTGCATCTGTAGATTTATAAACGCTTCCATTTGTGACACCATAACCGCCAACTCCACAAAAAAGATTATCCGGATTGGTTGGGTCGCTGATAATTGCGCTCGCCCACTTGGTTAATGGGGGTATTCCGCTATTTATATCTACCCAGCTCACTCCACTATCAGTGCTTTTCAGAAATCCTCCTTTGTTTTGGCTATTACCGTAAGCTGTGTATACAGTCTGGTCGTTAGAATTCGGATCAATATAAAGATAGTTAAAGCTGTCATGTTCCGGTCCCTGATAAACATTCATCCAGTTTTGACCGCCATCAATTGTTTTGTAAATCATCGATTCCCATCCATTCACACCGAAGTTATTTCCTCCAATGAATATCAAATCCGGATCATTGACAGAAACTGCCAAGGCATATATTTGAGTTTCATATACCGGGCCTATGTTTGGACCCATATTATCCCATGATATTCCTCCGTTAATGGATTTATATAGACCTTCATCTGCAACTGTTGTGGGGCCGTCTGACCAGGCATATAAAGTTCCATCAGGGCCAACTGTGACTACTGAAAATCTGGTTGCCGGAAGATTTTCCATCAGTTCCCATAATTCACCACCGTTATTGCTCAAATAACAACCTCCCGAATTTTCAGCTTCAAAGGATGCAAGAATGGTTTGAGGATTATTCACATCTACTTCAATATCGTTTATCAGTAGCGCTGCAATTCCATGATTTGCATACGACCAATCGGCTCCTGCATCATCACTTTTACATACTCCGAGACTTAAAAAACCAGCATATAGCTTATCGGTATTCCCCGGCGCAAAGATTAATGACCTCACGCTTCCATTATCACCAGCGCCTGACGTGTTATAACTCCAGTTTGCTCCACCGTCCGAGGATGAATAAACTCCATCTCCTTCTGTGCCAACAAACATTTTATCATTATTTATTGGGTCGATAAGAATATCATTTACCACCTTGTTAGGAAATGATCCTGAAATTGATTGCCAGTTCGTTCCGTAATTTGTACTTTCATAAACTCCCAAAACATTACTTCCTAAAAGCTGACCGCCACCGACATAAACTGTCTGATTTGCGATAGTTACAACATTAAAAGGCTTTGACGGCGGTAGGTTTGAAGTCTTCTCCTCCCAGGTTTCACCACCGTCAAAAGTCGCAATGATAAATCCTTCACTAAATCCAACCTTTGCAACAAAAAATACTGTTTCAGGTTCATTCGGATCAATTGCAACACTAAATGCCGATGCGCCGACAGGTAAAATCCCGATCATATTGAAATATGTCCAGGTTTCACCACCATCGGTTGATTTAAGAAT
>JAUVIX010000032.1 GCA_030592565.1 Chlorobiota bacterium | reverse complement strand
TCTGTCATATAATTAATCTGGCCATTTCCCCAAAGAGTATCATAACCTGGCGCTACACCTGCAATAAGCATTACCGAATCAAGATAAACCGGTTCAGGAAACTGGTACATTTCATATTCAAGTGTTTTCAATATCTGGGGCTCTAACTCAACAGGGCTGTTAGCTGAAAAGCGTCCGTAGTAACATTCCGGGAATAGATCTCCGGTATATTCGGCATAATAGAGGTCGGTTACATGGTATCCTGATGTTGCGGGAAAAGAAGGTATCTGAGCCACATCACCTACAAACAGGACAAAACTTTGTGGATTATAACCTGCGGGTGGATTATTATACAAATTTTCAAGATATGCCTTTATTGATTCCGTTGTATTACCTACTTCCGGATCATCAGTATAGCCTGTTATTACCCTGAACCCTTTTTTTATTTTCCATTGTATGAATGGTTGAAGTTCGTCATAAAACATTGGGTCGGAGATAATAACATAAGTAACCGGGGAGCTCAAAATCAACTCATCAGTAGCCAATGGTTTATAGTTGATAAGTTTTGAATGGATATTATCATAAAAGGGAGAAAAAAGATTTTTCTTTGAACTTTCGGTAAGCGTGATATCTCCATTTTTAAATGTTATCTTTATCACCAGTTCATCAAATACCCTGAGGGTTCTTGTTGTGGGATTATATTGCACAGGTGCAATTTTAAGCCTTCCTATACGGACTCCACGCATAGTTCCCAATATCTCAACACTAACATTTTCTTTTCCGATAAAGCTATTTGATGAATAGGTTTGTGCATTTACTATATATTCTATCGGTTTTTGATTATTAATATCTTTCGAAATGGGCCCGTGCGAAGGAATGATAGTACCGGAAAATCCAAGAACCGACAAATCATAATCTTTGTATGACGAGCGGATGATTTCCGTTTCAACAGTTGCCGCATAAGGAATCTCAATGAGTCTGTTCAGTACGGGAAGTTCAGGATCCCCGACAGAAAGAGATACACCGTAGCCTGGTATCTTTGCTTTCACAAAGCTGCCATTTCTGGTTTCAACCTCTGAAAGTGTTATAGAGGATATATGGTTTTTCAATCGCAAAACGAAATTTGTATTTTCAGTGACTTTTAGTTCTGTTTTGTTTTCAAAATTTATGATTATGTTTGATGCATTCGAATAGAGCAATCCTGCAAAAACAAATGCAAACAGAAGAAAAATTTGATTTTTCATGACGTTATTAATAAATTAGCACTTATCTGAAGGTATTTGATTGTGCGAAGGTAAGAAATAGTTTTTAATTATACTGTTTCCTAAGTTCTTAATAACAACTTTTTCTCTTTTACTGTAAGGGATTTAGCGACGAAATGACTTAAATAAAAAAGGCCACCTCTTATAGGTGACCTTTTTTGTTATAACCTGTAAAGATTAATCCTCTTCATTTTGTGAAGATTCGTATTCTTTCAGTAGTTGTTGTTGTACATCATTTGGAACGTTTGAGTACTCAGCAAATTTCATTGAGTACATTGCACGTCCGCTTGTTAGTGAACTCAATGCTGTTGAATATTTATTCATTTCGGCAAGAGGAACTTTAGCATTGATTTTCTGGTAATTTCCTTCGGCACCCATTCCCATAATAATAGCTCTTCTTCCTTGCAGATCGGTCATAACATCACCCATTCTATCTTCAGGTACGAGTACCTCAACATCATAAATAGGTTCCAGAATCTGAGGCCCTGCATTTTTAAATGCTTCTTTGAAAGCGTGACGTCCTGCAAGTTTAAATGAAATTTCATTTGAATCGACAGGGTGCATTTTTCCGTCATATACATAGAAGACGATATCACGGGCATAAGAGCCTGTGAGAGGACCTTCTTCCATCTTTTCCATAACACCCTTTAAAATTGCAGGAAGGAAACGAGCGTCGATGGCACCACCAACAATTGAGTTTTTCATTATCAATTTTCCACCCCATTCCAATTCTATCTCATCAGTACCCCTGATTGGAAACTCTTTTGTGTATTCCATTCCTTCGGTGTATGGCTCTATCATCATATAAACTTCACCAAATTGACCTGCACCACCTGATTGTTTTTTGTGTCTGTAAGTTGCTTTTGCCGAACGTGTAATAGTTTCTCTATAAGGAATTTTTGGAGCATAAAATTCCATAAGAATCTTTTCAAGATTTTCAACCTGCCATTTAATAATGTTAAGATGAAGCTCTCCTTGTCCACCAAGAATAAGTTGCTTTAACTCTTTTGAATATTCAACTGTAAGAGTTTGATCCATTTTATGCATCGTCTGAAGAATAACATTAAGTTTTTCCTCATCTGCCTGATTTTTAGCTCCAACAGCTACTCTGTATTTTGGAGCCGGAAATACAATTGGCTCAATAAGGTCATCTGAAACTTTCGGACTGTTTAAAGTATTATTTGTATGAGTATTTTTGAGTTTAACAGCTGCTCCAATATCACCAGATGTAATTTTAGAAACCTTTTCCCTGTTCTTTCCTGCCATAACAAACAACTGGCTAATGCGCTCTTTTGTGCTGTTGTTAGCATTAATCATATCCATTCCTTCGGCAACTTCGCCATTGTAAACTTTAAAGAATGAAATTTCACCGAGGTGTGATTCAATGGTTGATTTGAAAATGAGTGCTGATGTTGGCTCATTAATGTCATATTTTAGCTCTTTGCCTTCAGTTGTTTTTGCCGGTGGCATTTCATTAGGTGCCGGAGCATTGTTTGATATAAATTCCATTACTCTGCATACTCCCCAATTCTGTTTTGCATTTATACAAAAAACAGGAAACAATTCTCTGTCTCTCAATCCGACTTTCAAAGCCTGCTTCATCTCATCTTCTGTCAGAGTTCCGTTTTCAAAGAAAATCTCCATCAGGCTCTCATCACTCGAAGCCAGATCTTCAATCATTGCTCCCTGCAACTCTTCAGCTTTCGATTTTTCGCTGTCAGGAATATCAACTATTTCCGGCTTGCCATCTCCCTCATTAAATTTAAACATTTTCATCTTCAAAAGGTCAATGATAGCATTAAACCCCAGGCCAGAATTAACAGGATACTGACAAACTGAGAGACTACCTTTAAATTGAGTCTTTACCTGACGTATTGTTTCATCAAAATTAGAATTTTCATGCTCAAGGTGATTGACAGCAAAAATTATTGGAGTTTTATACCTGGTAGCATATCTCCAGGCAATTTCAGTTCCAACCTCAACACCATTTTGGGCATTGACAGTCATTACTGCGGCATCAACAACCCTGAGGGCAGCATCAATCTCACCAACAAAATCATCAAATCCCGGAGTATCAATAATATTTATTTTTTTTTCCGTTGTATTCAGCATATAACACTGTTGAGGAGATTGAATTTTGGCGCTCAATTTCAATAGGACGATAGTCTGAAACCGTATTTTTATCATCCACAGAGCCTTTTCTGTTTATAACGCCGCCTTCAAATAACATATCTTCAGCCAATGTGGTTTTTCCTGATTTAGCACCTCCAATAAGTGCAATATTTCTAATGTCTTTTGTTTCGTAAATCTTCATCGTTATTTCGTATTAAATATATATTACTGATTACTAAAGAGCGGCAAATGTATAAAAATATAAAGAATTATTAAACAATATGTTGTAAATAATCTAATTATTTTTTTTGTAACTACTCAGAGTGCTAAAAGGCAATAAAGAATTAGAGTTTGTCAAGCAATTCCTTTACCTCTTCCCACTTTTGATCATCCATTTTAGGTCCCATAACTTCAATGGTTTTTGCTGCCAGTATTGAGCCTGCAGCACCACATTTATCCAGCGGAAATCCATTTATTAAACCATAAACAAATCCTGCTGCAAACAGGTCGCCAGCTCCTGTGGTATCAATACTGTTTGCTTCTATTGGCTCAATTTTATATGTTATGCCATCTTTTTTCACAAATGAGCCTTTTTTTCCTATTTTCACAACAGAAATATCGCACAATTCAGAAAAATCATCCAATGCCTCCTCGGGCTCCTTTCCAGTAAAAGCCTTTGCTTCTTCTTCATTTGCAAAGACGATGTCAACATATTTCTCCAGTATTTCATTCAGAAAGTCCAGATTATCTTCCACAACATTATAACTGGCCATATCAAGAGTTACTGTAAGACCTTTCTCTTTTGCCAGTTTCACTGCTTTTAGTATTAAATCATGATTTTGAACAAGGTATCCTTCGATATGAAAATAATCGTATCCATTAAACTGCTCTGGTAAAATATCATCAGGTGATAGTTCTACAGCAGCACCAAGAAATGTTGCGAATGTCCGTTCTGAGTCTGGCGTAATTAATGCTATTGCTTTACCTGTTGCAGTGTCACTGTTAAGCAGGTGGGGAGTAATTTGACTTTTTTCCATATCACTTTGAAAAAACATTCCAAATTCATCATTTCCAACTTTTCCAATGAAACCGGTTTCAATATCTAACCTTGCAAGGCCATGAATTGTATTTGCTGCCGATCCTCCAGAGGCAATGGATTTTTCAAAACTTTCTGTTCCATTATTAACATTATCACTTTCCTTTAGGTCAACGAGTTGCATACTTCCTTTTGGTAGAGAAAAAATGTCCAGTGTTTTATCACTTTCGAGTTTTGTAAGTATGTCCACAAGAGCATTACCCATTCCAAGTACTTTTGCCATATTTTGATTATTTAGTAAAATTTTTTGCAAATGTATTGTTTATTTGCAAAAAACATATACTTTTGCACTCCTTTTTAAAGGGAAAGTTCATTAAAACATTAATAATTCCTCTTTAGCTCAGTTGGTTAGAGTCCCGCACGTGCGGGATTAATCAGAGGGAACAAAGAGAAATAAGCAAGAAATAAATTCCTCTTTAGCTCAGTTGGTTAGAGCATCTGACTGTTAATCAGAGGGTCCTTGGTTCGAGTCCAAGAAGAGGAGCAAAAAGCCCGAATATTCGGGCTTTTTTGTTTTACTATGTTTTATATTTATTTTCTATATTCAAGCTCTGCAGATAAATTCTATATCGGGCATTCCAATGACCCGAAAAACAGACTTGTTAAGCATAATTCAACAATCAGCAAAACCTTTACTAAAAAGTTTAGGCCTTGGATATTGGTTTATTATTTCCCTGTTTCTGATTCTCGCGCTGAAGCCATGAAAATAGAGCGATATATAAAAAAGCAAAAAAGTAGAAAATTAATTCTCAAAATTATAAATGAAAGTTTGGGGATGAAGGAATTTGAATGGGTGTTGAAAAAATAGCTCAGATGGTTACCCGCCTGAAAAACGTCAGTCGGGCAGGAAGTTCCGCACGTGCGGGATTAATCAGAGTCCCGAAGCTTCGGGACAAGAAGAGGAGCAAAAAGCCCGAATATTCGGGCTTTTTTGTTTATTGACTATGTTTTATATCTATTTTCTATATTCAAGCTCTGCAGATAAATTCTATGTCGGGCATTCCAATGACCCGAAAAACAGACTTGTTAAGCACCTATTTTATAAGCCTATAATATAAGAACAACCAAGAAGCTTCATCGACTTGAAAAGGCTCTTCTTAAAAATCACTAATTTATCTGTTTAAAATTTCTTATTTTGTATGAAAAACTCAACACAAGATACTGTTGCAAAACCTGCGATTGTGTATCCTCAATATAACTTTCAGTAACTATCCTGTTAATGCTTGTATTTTGATTTAGGATGTCAAAAACAGATAATGTCAATTCGGCTTGCCTGTTTTTAAGAAACTTCATACCCAGTCCCATATTCCAAAGGAAATAATTTGTGTTGTATCCATCCGACAATCCGTTATAAAACTGATGATTCAATTCAGACCTAAAGACCAGCTCTTTCCAGAAATTCCAATAAACACGTATTTTGCTTAACTGGCTGAAATAACGTGAATCAAGATTCTTATTAAGTGTGTTTATTGCCCAACTTACCTTCGAGTTTGATGAAAGTGTAAAATCCAGTTTCTCACTAATGTTACTGCTAAGCACAGCTCCAAAGGAGAGAGATGGTGAATTTGAATAATTAATATCTGTATTTATAAGTCCGGGTATGCGGGCGAATGTGGCTGTGAAATTAAAATTTAGATTCGATTTAATTTTAACAACAGGGATGCCATAGGTAATAAATGATCGCAAATTGTAATAACCATCAAGATTAACCGGTTGTGTAAGTTGAGTTCCTGCCGGCCATATCATTCCATTATCAAATATGCTATCTTTTTGGGCAATCAAGGCTCTGTTAGCAATATAATTATGTGTATAACTACCAGATAGTAAAGCAAAAAAGGTTGAGCCCAGGGCTGAATTTGAAACGGAATAACGTGTAAAAAATGTATGTTGATTTTGTTGTGACAACTCAGGATTACCGATTCTTAGCTGAATAGGATTGGAGTTATCCAGAACATTCTGCAACTGGCTCACAGATGGCGCTGCTGAGTTGCTACGGTAAAATATACGCAGGTTCTTACTTCGTGAAAAACGATACATAAACATTGCCCGTGGAAGGATGCTGTAATATGTCTGGTTAATCTGTCCCAATTCAGGAAAAACCTGTTCGTTTTTCAATTGTGCGACCTGATATGCAGCACTTATCATAAAATTGATTTTCCTTTGACTATATCGAAATCCTACACCTCCTTCATTTGTTATATATCGACTTTCAAACTGATTTGTAAGCAGGGTATCCATCATGCTGTAATTGCCTGTCTGTTCGTCAAAATTATTGGTTATCTTGTCAGAATTGTTATCACTATATGATGTTTTGTAATTAATTAAAAGGAGCTTATTCCTCCCCAGAGACTCTGTATATCGAACATTTCCCGACAATCTCCGCTCATAAACATCAAGGTCTGAGTTTTGGTCAAGAGTGTCAAATTCTGCCTGGTCATAATAAAAGGTTTCAGAATTTTGAAAACTTTCTCCACTATTATTCTTAAAGTCCTGTCCAAGGTTGAAAGAAATTGTACGCCCGGTTTTGGCAAACTTATGCCTGTACAGGATAGTGTTAGAAAAATTATAGCCCAGCAGATTGCTTGAGAAATTATTAGCCATCAAATTCAGAAGTGAACTATCCTGGCTTGTCAATCCTTTCAAAATACTACTACCATCATTTTTCTGATAAGTAAATTTTGGACGAATAAGTATTGAGTTATTATCATTAATTTTATAATCAAATCTAAAATTAAAACGATGATTAAGATTCATGCTTTCAGCAATTTCACTTTCATCATAATCTTGTCCTGAGCCTTCTGCCAAAACATATTTTCTTGACAAGACATTATCATTAGAGTTATCGCTTTTATTAAAGAAATAATTACCGGCAACATCAATCTTTTCGCCCCATTTATCAGTATAATTAAACCCGGCAGCATTTGTTGTTGTAATACCGCCCTGCTGATCAACCAGAAAATCGTTAACACTACTACTACTTGAACCTCCGCTGCTACCTCTACCTCCGCCACCGCCGCCGCCTCTGCCACCTCCCCTACCTGATCTGCCGCCGGAAGTTGTACTGCTCATAACCCCAACAAGATCTTCAGTAGAAAAATTTTGCTGGTTAACATTATTACTTTGGCCGAGAATTGAGATTCGTCTGTCTCCATTAAAAATATTAATATTTCCATCTACTTTATATCTGTCATCAGTACCATATCCACCCTGCACTTTTCCGAAAGTCCCATTGCGGTATTCCAGTTTGGTAACGATATTTATAGTCTTTGTCGATTCACCGTCATCAAAGCCGGTAAACTGTGCCTGCTCACTCTGCTGATCAAAAATTTGAATTTTATCAATTATTTCAGCAGGTATGTTTTTCAATGCAGCATTCGGGTCATCTCCAAAAAACCTCTTTCCATCTACCAAAACCTGCTTTACATCTTCACCCTGTGCCTGCACTTTACCATTCTGCACAACAACTCCGGGCATTTTCTCAAGCAGATTCTCAGCATTAGCATCAGTATTAATCTTAAAAGATTCTGCATTATATTGTGTTGTATCTCCTATCTGAACTGTTGGAGCTGACTTCCCGGTAATCTCTACCTCATCAAGCATTTTCATATCCTTCTTCAGAAGTAATATTCCCAGGTTCTTATCTGAATCTCCCATTTCAACAGGTGTATTAATAGATTTATACCCAACAAAAGAGAGCCGGAGAAAATATTTCCCGGGATTTGCCATTATTTCAAACTCCCCTTTATCATCCGTAATAGTTCCTAACCCCTGAAGAGTGTCGGGGTGTACTGACAAAACTACGTTTGCACCTGATATTGGCTGATTATCACTGCTATGTAATATGCCAGACAGAATATGTTTCTGTGCAAACAGAGAGGATGAAGACAACCAAAGAAGCACTAAAACAAAATATACCTGATAATTTCTTTTCATCGCACCAATTTTTATCATCAGAAAAATATTACCTTAATAACATAATATGCAAAAGCTATTTCCTGGCAAATGAAGCCTTTTTAACTTTAAATTTTGATGGAACCCTCATAGCCTGCATCATCTGCATACGCTCGGGATTCGCATTGGGATTCTGTCCGTTTCCCATACCATCCCTGCCTCTGCCTCCCATTTGGCCCTGTGCTTGTGAACTACCTTGAGGATTCATTGATCCAAAATCAACAGAACCCGTTTCAAAACCAAAACTGAAGTAATTCTGCTGCTCATTTAAAAATTCAGATGGATTGGCAAATATCATTTTTAATGGGATCAATGCTTCCCATATCATTTCATTTGAATTATTAATATGCAGGACAACATTAATCCCATTATCATTTTTATTGTTAAGAACAGCCTTGTCAGGATATTTATTAAACCCTTCCACTTCCATATCAACCAAACCAATTATAAATTTACTGTTAACTAATTCTTTATATGAATCCGCATTTTTTTTCTGACCATCCTTTTGCCTGTTGTTCATCTCTTTATTCATAATTTGAGGATCTCTTTTTACCGGACAAGTTACAGAAAGCTGTTTTTTACTTTTCCCCACAGTGTCCATCCAGAAAGTGAGGCCTGTTAACAAAATTTTCTTTTGCAGAACCTCATCATCAATTTTTATTTTAACATATAAGTTCTTGTTATCGTTTGAAAGTCCGTACATCATTTTAGCACTTGAATTATAGTGCATAACTCCGCTCCAATCATTGTCATTGCCATCAATTACAATTATACTATCCTGCCAGACATTGCTAACTATTTGTGCATTAGTATTTTCAATCGAAAACACAAATAATGCTATTAAAAACACAAATTTTATTTTACACATATTTCTATCTTTTTTAAATTTTACCTTTGAACATTGGAATTTTCTCTAGTTTTTTCTTCTGCTCATCAGTTAGCACCGACTTAATCTCTTTCACTGTTGAGTCCCAATTCTGTTCCATACTTTTCCACATTCCATCTCTCATATCATCATTTCTCTTTTGTAGTACCTCAATATTTTCCTTTTGGTCATCAGTCAGGTTAAACCGGTTTAAGGCTAAATAGTATCCCGGAGCATGATTTTTTTTGCCTGGCTTAATCATTATTTTATCATACTCTTCTCTTTGTTCATCGGTAAGGATATCTCTTATCTCTTTCGTGGATGCCTCCCATCTCGATTCGCGGAGTTCCTGCATCTGATCAATCTTTTTTTCTCTTTTTTCAATTATCACATCTATCTGCTCCTGCTGGTCATCGGTCAAATCAAGCTGACTTAACATCCTTGACATTCCGGGCACTCCACTTTGTAAATTTCTGTATGCAACACCTCTGGTGCTTGCTTTGCCTTTAATACTAATTCTTCCATCTCGGGCTGGCAATCCTTTCTTTATCATTACCTCTCTTTTCATTCCTATCTTGTCAAAATTTCCGGCTCTTTCGTAATTACCTCTTACAAAATGCATATCAGGCCCGAATCCCGGCCCATAATTTGCGCTCATTTCCATTCTTTCCTTCATTGTATTTTTGTGGATAGATTTTCCGATTAGAAGTAAAACCGATCCCCCGATAATGATTCCTATTGCAATAGATGCTGATAGTAATAAATAATCTTTTGTTGTTTTCATCTTTTTAGTGTTTTTAGAGTTTAACTATTTTTATTACTTTTTTATGTGGCAAAATTGCAACCAACATTGTCATCGTGCAAACCAAATCGACAAAACGGGAAAAATAATAGACGGAGAGGAGAAAAAAATATTAAAAGAAAGCAAATATATGTGAAACAGTGCAAAAATGAGAATCAAAATTATTGCTTTTTATATTCTCTCATTCGTTTAGTCGGTTCAATTGTAGGAAAACCTTTCCATAATTCATCGGTAAAATAATCGGTGTAAATTATTTTCATACTTCTTTTTTGTTCAAAATCGGCAAAATACTTATTTGTTATCTTCCTGTCATCCAAAAGTAACATTTCAATTGACTCTTCTGATGTTACTACGAAATTGATTCTCACCTTAATCTCTTTCAATTGTTTATCAAAAAGAAACCGTTCTTTTTTCTTTATTAATGATACTGATCTGTTTACACTAAAATTTGTGCCTATTTTTTTAGAAAAATATTTCAAATAATAACTGTCACCTTCCTTCTCAAAATAGATAGACCCACTAAAATGATTCATAGTGTACCCAACTCCAAAGAGATGAAAGTCTTTCCCAACTTTCCCGTCTGCATATTGGTAGTCTGCTCTAATCAATGCGTAAGTATTTATAGATATATAAACTCTGCCAATAAATTTTCCATTCTTTTTTGGCACAAAATCAATGATATAAACATCTTCTCCCTTTACTTTTGTTCCTCCGGCAAGAGTATAAATGTATCTTCCGGTATTGTATAAAAACGCCCAGCTCTCTTTGTCATCCATTGAACTGTACTTAAGTCTGTATTTAATATTTCTGTTATAATAATTTGTTTTAATAGTATTCGTTTTGCTTTCTAAAATAGAGTCCTTATTCATTTCGTCATCCTCATCATCAATATCAAGTTTTTGACTCAAAATTCCGCTTTTAACTTTCCAATACTCATTTTCCTCAGTGTCATTAAACAGATTATCAAAGATGTCAGCCATCTTTTCCAATTCGGTAATTTCTTCTTCCTTTAAAGAAACAGCTCTGATCGGATCAATTTTAAGAGTATCCTCATCATTATCAGAAAAATATAGATCGACCAGCAAATCAGTATAAGAAGTGTTATGTTTTGGTATTTTTCTGGCAGCAAGTTTTAGTGATTCTTCGTTCAACTCATTGATGGAATTTTTTTTAATATCTACAGTAGCTTTTTCAATATCAGATGTATTTCTCCAACGAATAAATGTTTGTGCTTTGACAGTTCTTCTTTTATAGTTTACATCTTTATTCTCTAATACTTTTTTTACAATAACTTCAGGATCCGGAGGATTACCAAAAACAAAAGCCTCACTCAAATTAATAATAGCTTCTTTTAAATAGATGGTCGTTAAACTGTCTAATTCGCTTATAATAACGACTTTAGTCTCATATCCTATATATTGGAAGCTTAAAGTATCATTCTTATCGAACTCGGCAATATCCAAAGAAAAAAAACCTTTTTCGTTACTAATGGTTCCCCTGTTTTTATGTAATACTACAATATTTGAATAAGGGAGAGGTGTTTGTTTGTCCATATCAAGCACCATGCCTTTCACTATGTTGGCACTTTGAGCTGATGCTCGAAAACTAACTCCTAAGCTGAAAATCAGAATAAGTATATAATATTTCATTGTTATTTAATTGAACCTAAGCATTTATCCTCCTAATCCTTCAGGCGTTTTTGAAACTCATCTTTATAATAATCACCTATCGGTATCCAGTTATCTCCAATAATAATTCTGCTTCGCTCTATTGAGTCTATTTTTGAAATTGAGACAATATAAGACCTGTGAACACGAACAAATTTATCGGATGGCAATTTCCCTTCCATCATCTTTAATGGCATAAGTGTAAGTACGGTTTTCTCTTTTGTAAATATCTTAATGTAATCCTTCAATCCCTCCATATACAAAACCTCATTCAAATTTATTCTGACCGTACTTGTGCCCTCTTTTACAAACAGGAAATCTTTTTGAGAATTTTCATCAATTTGCTTCAACGAATCTGTTCCGGTATTGTTAAGATGATATATACGATATGCTTTATTGGCTGCTTTCAGGAATCTTTCAAATGTAAACGGCTTTACCAAATAGTCGGTTGCATCAAGTTCAAATCCCTCAACTGCATAATCGTGATAGGCTGTTGTAAAAACTACCTGTGGCTTCACTATCAACGACTCAAAAAGCTGTACGCCGGATATGTCAGGCATCTGAATATCAAGAAAAATAAGGTCAATCTTCTCTCTTTGCAAAATCTCCACTGCTTCAAAGCCATTTTTGCATAAGGCTTGAAGTTTCAGAAAAGGAATCTTAGAAATAAAATCCTCCAGCAGATCGCGTGCCAGAGGCTCGTCGTCAACAATGATGCAGTTCATATTATTTATTTACTCATAACCAATAACTCATAACACCTAACCCTTAACTCATAACCCTTTAACTCCTAACTTCTAGCTCCTGGCAATCTTCAAGGAGAGCTCAACACTGAAATATCCCTCCTTCTCATCTATTTTCAGGCTATGCGAGTTTGGGTATAAATGTTCGAGTTGTTTTTTTATATTTGTCAGTCCTATACCACTACCTTCATCTTTTTTTTGTGATTTAGAAATCCTGTTTATAACCTTCAATCTCAGCTCATTATCCGAAACAATTAGCTCTGCATTAATATCAACACCATGCTTAAAGGCATTTTCGAAAAACGGAATTAAAAGCATTGGCATTATTTTCTTACCGGCAGTATCGCCCTCCACCTTAAAAGAGACATTGGTATCTTCTGACATACGAAGTTTCTGAAGGTCGATATAGTTATTCAGATAATCAATTTCCTTATCCAAGGAAACAACATCCCTACCTGACTCATATAGCATATATCTCATCATATCAGATAGTTTCACAATAGCTCCCGGTGTTTTATCCGACTTTCTGTTTGCTAGCGAATAAATCCCATTAAGAGTATTGAAAAGAAAATGAGGATTTACCTGTGACTTTAAAAATGAAAGCTCAGAAGCCAGCTTTTCTTTTTCCATCTCCTGCCTTTGCTTTTCATTTTTATACCACTCCTGAGTTATCCTGATTGTTGCACTCAGCAACAGAGCGATAAATACTGCTGAAGTTGTTGTCTCATTATTTCGTCTTTCTCGCATACTTTTAGCTCTCTGAAAAGCAGCCTGTTTTCCACGCCCCGATTTGTTATCATAATTTTTCATCGTCATTTTATACCCCGGTCTTGTCATCACACTTCTTCCTTCAAAATAATGAAAGTAGGTATGGCTGATGAAATATGTGAGCATTAAGCTTGCAACAATTATTAAGGAATAGATCAAAAACTTCTTACGGGCAAGAAAAAACGGGATAAAAATAAAATAATTAATATAGAAGAAAAAAAACACCAGACCCAGTGTGAAAATTCTGTATTGCGGAAAGGCTCTGTCTTCGGGCATATCAAACAACAGAAAAGGCAGAATGATAAACCCCGTCCAGGCAAGAACGTGAAACAGAATGCTAAATATTTTCTTTTTTGTCATTTGAACCAAATCGGATGAATTGCAAAAATAACGAAGTTTGAAATATCAGAAGTTTAAAATCGACAGAAGGTTGTTTTCAATCGACGGAGATGGGAATCGGGACTTTAGATTTGATATGGATTAAGAGACTATTAGTAAAATATCTACAGCAAGTAGTCTATGTCAATGACAACAATTTGATCTTCTTTTTAATTATTTCCAGAGCTAACTCAATTGTATTTAGATGAACCCTGAAATTCAATACAGCAAGGCGAATAAAAAAAGTATTATTTATCCGTGTTGATGTTAAAAAGATACGACCGTCTTTTTGAATTTCCTGCACTAATTTTTCATTGAACTTATCAGGGTCTCCATTTTCTGGGATATACCTGAAAATCATAATTGACAAATCAGGATACGGACCAACTTCAATCCCTTTTATTCTTTGTATCTGTTCATAAAAATATCTTGTCAGTAAAATTTTCTCACTGAGTGATGCCTTAAAAGGGGCAAGTCCGAAAAGCTTCAATGGCAACCACATCCGTAATCCCCTGAAATGTTTGCTCAATTCGGGTGACATATCCGCCGGGGAGTATTCTTCAATAAACTTATCCGCATCCTGCAAATAACTTGCATTGTAATGATGTGAATTAAATAGCTTTTTCCCGTCTTTCACCAGAATTGCTCCCGAACCAGAAGGCAGGAACAAACCTTTATGCGGATCCATAATAAGTGAATCTGCTTTTTCAGTTCCTTTGATAACTTTTTTACCTTCGCCAACTAAAAGAAAAAAACCTCCATAGGCTGCATCAATATGAAACCAGATATTATGCTTTTTAGCTATCTCCCCTATTTCTTCCAAAGGGTCAACAGCTCCAACATCAGTAGTCCCGGCAGTAGCATAAATAAAAAATGGCCGCAATCCGCTTTTTTTATCTGATTGAATCTGCTTGTCGAGAGCCTCGGCTTTCATTTTGAAATTTATGTCAACTGGTATTTTTCTGATTACGGCTTCACCCAAACCTGCAATTTTTAACGCCTTAAAAGCAGAGTGATGTGCCTGTTCAGTAAAATAGAACACGGCTTTTTCAAAGTCTTTTGATTTAAGTTTTGCAGTATCTCTTGCAGTAACTATTCCAACAAGGTTAGCAATTGAGCCGCCCGAAGTTAGATTCCCTGCTGATGTTTCGGCAGGAAAGCCTATCATTTCGCACATCCAACTTATCAGCATATTTTCCATCCTGACAGCTCCGGGTGAGGCATAAAACATACCTGCATATTTATTGGTAATATCTGCAAGATAATCTCCGAGAGCCGAAGGGAAAATTCCTCCGCCGGGCACATATCCCAAATGCCCTCCTGATGCCGGGTTTATACCGGAAGCATCAACATGGTTTTTAATAATATCCAAAATTTTATCAATACTGATTGGGACATCTGATATCGGTGAGTCGTAAATCCCCTTTCCATTATCCTCTGTTGTTTGATATGCTTTTAGGCTGTCAATATTTTCTAAAAAACTCCTGCTATAATTAATTACCTTATCAAGATACTCATCTCTTTCATCTGATGCCGGTTCAAGCTCTCTTGATTTTTGTTCTAACAGTTTTATCTTTTCGATCATTGTAATAGCACTATTTTGTCAAAATAAGCTTACTGACAACATCCTCGTTTTCAAGTGACAATGAGATATAATATACCCCTGGGAGCAAATTACTTACGTCAATTGAACCGGAAAAATCCTGATTAAACTCTTTTTGAAATACGGGCACTCCTAATTGATTATAAATGATGACTCGTAATACTGATTGCAAGTCGGGTAGTTTAATACCTATTTTATCAGAAGCCGGATTCGGATATACATTTATTAAACTGTGTGCAGGATTTTCATTAAACCCTGTTCCGGTTCCAACAGGAACCCAGTCTTCATATCGATAGTAATTTTGTTTTGTGACGGTCACTAATATTTCATCCGGTGGATTTTGTGGAGGTATCTCAATAAGCACAGGTGCACCTGTGCCTTCAGCTTTTGCGATAAGTACACCATTAACAGACAATGCAATCAAAGACCCTTCATTAGCAGTAATTTCAAAATTTGTTGCTCCAGGCAATACCGATGATGAGTGAGACACAGCCAATTCCTGAGGAATTTCAGTATAAACGGTCGAAAAAGCATCTCCAAAATAGTGGAAAATATTATATGTAACAACCTTATTATTGGGATTATATGGCCATGAGGATTGTTCCAAATAATACTTTGCTGCTACATTGGCAAAAGCCGGTAGAACTCCATTAGAAGCCGGAGTGGTAATTGCATCAGGAAGAAAGTCAGGCCACATATTATTGAAAGCTCCCCAGGCGTAAACGTCATTTAACGATGAGTATGATATTTCAGATGCAGCCACAATACCGAGGGCTCCTGCATTATTCCCACCAGAAGTATGTCTGTGGAACTTTTCGGCAAAACATTCACCTGCAATGTTAAATTTTCCGGTTAAACAATCAACGGACCAGATAAAAGCTAAATTGCTATTATTTAAAGCATT
>JAUVIX010000323.1 GCA_030592565.1 Chlorobiota bacterium | reverse complement strand
GATTTGCAACCCAGTCTATTATGACATACATCCCAAGACTATGAATTTTTTCAAACAATTTTTTGAAATCCTCTATTGTTCCAAATTCTGGATTTATTTCAATATAGTTTTTTATTGAGTAATAGCTTCCTAATGTTCCCTTTCTGTTTTTTATACCTATGGGTTGTATTGGCATAAACCAAAGAATTCCGACACCAAGTTTCTTCAGGTTGGGTAGGTGCTCTTCAAATTCTTTAATAGTTCCGCTCTTTGTAAATTGACGAATATTAACTTCGTAAATTGTCAGGTTCTTAGCCCATTCAGGATGTTTTATTTTGCTTTTTATCATAGATTATTTCATTCGCTCAAAACGCAAAAGTACATATTTAGGTGAACATAAAAAGGGATATGTTGTTATATAAAATTAAATTAGCAATAGATGAACGAAGTGAAGAATCCTTGTATCCAGGTTTGTAGGTATAATGATGACGGTATTTGTATAGGGTGTTACAGGACAATGCAGGAGGCAGCCAACTGGATTTTTTTATCAATCGAACAAAAACGTGAAGTGATACGTAAAACAGCAGAACGAAAGAATTCAATGAAAACGGAATCAAATAATTATGATCATTATGTATAAATGATTATACATTAGTGTAATCTATCATTGTATGAAAAAATTTTTCTTAATCTTTGTTTTATCTCAGATTGTAATAACATTAGATGTTATTGCACAAAACGATTCAATTGCACCCCTGTCAACTGACCGTCCTACATTTTCAATTGCACCGAATGTTGTTCCTAAGAGAACTTTTCAGATTGAAACAGGTTTTTTGTTTGAAAAAGAATCAACTGATCTGGATGATATTGATAATTTGTATCTTGGAATGACATTACTGAGATATGGACTTTTTCAGAATTTCGAGATTCGCCTTGGAGGTACATACCGGCAAATGGATATTCAACCGAAAGATGAAAGTCCGGATTCGACTATTTCAGGGTTAGGAGCGGTGAGAGTGGGTCTGAAATTTAATATAACTGAAGAAAAGGGGATAATTCCGAATTTGGGTTTCGTTGCTGATATGACTTTGAGACACATTGGAAAAGACGGGTTTCATCCAACATACAGTTATTCGACAGCAAGATTTGTAGCAGCTAATACACTGAGTAAGAATTTCTTGCTGGGATATAACTTAGGTTTTGCCTATAATGGCGAAAATGCAGATGGTTTTTTTATTTGGTCAGTTGTTTTGAGCTATACAATGTTTAACAGAGTTTCCCTGTTTGTTGAGCCTTATGGTGCTTTTGACCATAATAATCTTCCACACTATGATTTTGATGCTGGAATTGTTTGGCAGATCCGGCATAATATGCAGATAGATATCTCGGCAGGGACAAGTTTTTCAACTTCAAATAGCTTTGTAAATGCAGGATTTTCTTGGAGGCTACCCCGATAAAATGATACTATTATTGAGCGCGAAAATATTCAAGTCATAAATATAATAAATAGGAATGAATGGTAAAGCAAGTACAGACGGTTAAGAAAAGACCTATTGATGTACATGTTATCGCATAAAAAAGTCCCTCACTGAGGGACTTTGTAATTTTAAAAATAAGAAAATATCTTATTCTTCCGGATGAATAGCCTCAACCGGGCAAACATCAGCACACGAACCACAATCTGTGCATATATCAGGATCAATTACATAAATATCACCCTCTGATATTGCCTCAACCGGACATTCATCAATACATGTACCACATGCTGTACAATCATCTGTTATTACGTAAGCCATAGTAAAATAGTTTTTATTGTTTTAAAACAGGTGCAAATGTATAAATATTATTATTTGGCACAATTGTTATTGAAGAAAAAATAAAAATTTATTTAACAAAAATATATATTTCATTGTTTAGTAGTATCTTAGGATAGAATAAATTTTTGTGATAACTGTAATATTTTTCGGATTTGTGCGTCATACTTATAATAAAAAGGAATTTTGGATGTTCATTAATGAACAAATGCATTCTGAAACCGAACGATTGATGAAGAAATAGTTAATTTGATAACTGCAGAAAAGTTGATTAACAGTTAATTGCAATTTTTGGTCTGATCTTGGGATTTATTAAGTAACACAAATAGAAATGAGTTTAACTAAGAAAAATATAAAGTTCACTGTCGCTATTTTCCTTCTGTTCGCAGTAAGTGGAGTTTTTATTTTTGATAGTTCTCTGTTTGCCAGTGAACCGGATTCATTATCTTTTAAAATTGAAGGGACTACCAAAGAAATTTATCCTTCACTTAATGATTCGAATAGCTTAAGTACTGTCTCTTTTTCTGAGCAGGAAAAAGTTAGTGAAGTTAAGAATAATGAGCTTTCTGGAGGAAACAATATAACCCCAAAACAATCAAATCAGAACGAAGAAAATATGCAAGAAAGCTACACCCGGAATAGCACTTTACGATCTACCCTAAGTATTATCTATAAATTGCTTCAATATTTTCTGTAATCTTTCATAATAATTCACAAAATATTTGATATTTTTGCACCCTTCTTAGTTAAACATTTTAAATTTTTTAGATATGTCAGAGAAATTAAATTCAAAGGAGCTGATTGCTCTCGAAGAGAAATACGGTGCACATAATTACCATCCGTTACCAGTTGTATTATCACGAGGCGAAGGGCCAATGGTATGGGATGTTGAAGGAAAACAATATTTTGATTTCTTATCTGCCTATTCGGCTGTAAATCAAGGTCACTGCCACCCAAAGATTGTTGATGCAATGGTTGAGCAGGCGCGTACACTTACTTTAACATCAAGAGCGTTTTTTAACGACTCTCTAGGGGTGTATGAGAAATATATTACTGAATTTTTTGGCTACGATAAGGTGTTGCCTATGAACACAGGTGCTGAGGGTGATGAGACAGCTTTGAAGTTGTGTCGTAAATGGGCTTATGATAAAAAGGGTGTTCCTGAGAATGAAGCAAAGATAATTGTTTGCGAAAATAATTTCCATGGAAGAACTATCACAGTAGTTTCTATGTCAACAGACCCTGAAGCACGTGAAGGGTTTGGACCCTATACTCCAGGATTCATAACTATTCCGTACAATGATCTTGATGCACTTGCAAAGGCTTTGGAAGACCCAAATATTGCTGGTTTTTTGGTAGAACCAATTCAGGGTGAAGCCGGAGTATATGTTCCTGATGAGGGCTATCTCTCAAAGGCATACGCTATGTGTAAAGCCAAAAATGTGCTTTTTATTGCAGATGAGGTTCAGACAGGTATTGCAAGAACAGGAAAACTTCTTGCCTGTGATCATGAAAATGTTAAACCTGACATTTTGATTCTTGGAAAAGCTTTATCGGGTGGTGCATATCCTGTATCTGCTGTTCTTGCCGACGATGATATAATGATGGTTATCAAGCCGGGGCAGCACGGTTCAACATTTGGTGGTAATCCGGTTGCTGCTCGTGTTGGAATTGCAGCCTTGAAGGTCGTAAAAGAAGAAAACCTTGCTGAAAGAGCTGAAAAACTTGGTAAGATTTTCAGGGAAGAGATGAGAAAAATAGACTCTGATATGATAAAACTTGTAAGAGGTAAAGGATTGTTGAATGCAATTATAATTGAGCCTAAAAACGGGAAAGAAGCCTGGGACGTTTGCGTCGAAATGGCTAAAAACGGAGTGCTTGCCAAACCTACTCACGGAGACATAATCCGCTTTGCACCTCCATTGGTAATCTCGGAAGAACAACTTATGGAAGCAGTTGAACGGATAAAGAAATCTATTTTAGCTTTTAATTAGTATTTCAAATCTCCTGATGACTATAGTGAGCAGAAAGGCAGAGTTATTGCAAGCATTGCCAAATTAGCCATCAGGAGATTAATTCTCCATACTCCTCAACTATTCTATCATCAAAAGCGTGATTTCGTGGAGTTATCATTTTATTTCTGGCCCGCTCAATATCCATCTCAATTATTTCGACTGCATCCTTATCAGGTGCTGCTTTGACCATTGTTTTCCCAAAAGGGTCGGAAATTATTGATTTTCCGCTAAATGTTATATCACGTTCAGTTCCGTATCGGTTTGCAGTAATATTGAAAGTTCTGTTAAT
>JAUVIX010000295.1 GCA_030592565.1 Chlorobiota bacterium | reverse complement strand
CATTAAGCTCTTCTTTTGCCATATCCCTGAACTCATCATCTTTCTCTGTCTTTAACAGCTCCTTTGTTGAGTCAATGTTTCCAAGTATGTCCTTATACTCTTTATAAGCATCAACAATCGGTTGTAATTCTTTGTAGCTTTTACTGAGTTTGATGAACTTTTTCATATCCGCCATTGCTGCCGGATCGTTCATCTCTACTTCTATTTCTTTCCACCTGTTATATATTGCTTCAAGTTTATCTATCATAATTCTCCTGTTCAATTTTGCGGGCAAAATTATAATAATTCCCGCTATCTAACAGATTTAATATTTTAATGTTAACAAAAAAGTTTATAAATCAAATTTTTATTTCCCAAAATAGTCAGATTTTTATATATATTTGGACTTTAAAACAATACGATGTTCAAATCAATTAGTAATTGAGTAAGATCCTGTATATGAGAGATTATAGCAAACTAATTCCGATTATTATTTTTTTACTTTTGTCAGAGTTTGTATCAGCTCAAATAAGTGAAGGTGGAACTCCATTAAGTTTTTCTAAAAATGTCTCATCAACTTTTCAGGAAATCTTTATGACACCTCCCGACCTGAACCAGCTGGCAGAAGAGGATGCAAATCAATATAAGGATGGCTCATATAGATTTGCTGTTCTGCTTCCAACAAACTTAAATGTCAGCAATTCAGGCACATGGGAAAATATCGGTGATGGTAGCAGGATTTGGAGGCTTAAACTTTTTTCGGAAGGAGCAGAGGCAATAAGTTTGTATTTCAATGATTTTAAGCTACCCGAAGGAGGTAAATTGTTTTTGTATGACGAATCAGGCAAACAGTTGCTTGGTGCCTTTTCATCAAATAATAATCGTGAAAGCGGTAATTTTGCTACAGGCCTTGTTTTAGGAAATACAGTTATCCTTGAATATAATTCGCCATCAAATGTTAAGGAGTTACCCGAAATGACTATTAAAGACTTTGGATATGCTTACAGAGGAGTTTACAGTAATGAAAAAGGCTTTGGTGGTTCTGATGAATGTGAGGTAAATATCAATTGCTCACCCGAAGGCGATGACTGGCAGGATGAAAGGCATGGTGTTTGCCGAATTCAGATCAAAGTGGGAGGAGCAGCCTACTGGTGCTCTGGTTCATTGCTCAACAATGCAAGGAATGATGAAACCCCTTATATCCTGACTGCCGATCATTGTGCATATAAGTTTGGCAATTACGCAACTCAGGATGATCTTGATGAGTGGATTTTTTATTTTAATTATTTTGCCAATGGATGTGAAAATCCGACCGTGGAGCCCGGGTCGAACTCTTTTACGGGAGCAACAAAGGTAGCGCAGGGAGGAAATCATTCGCTTGACGGATCGGACTTCTACCTCGTTTTGTTACAGGATAATATACCAATTGATTACAACCTTTACTTTAATGGTTGGAACACCAATAATGTTGTTGTTTCGCAAGGAGTAACGATTCATCATCCTGAAGGAGATATTCAAAAAATATCAGCTTTTACGACTCCTTTGCAAACATCTCCCTATAATAGCAACGGACTTCCATCTCACTGGAAAGTTTTTTGGTCAGAAACATATAATAATTGGGGAGTAACCGAGCCTGGATCATCAGGCTCACCATTGTTTGATTCACTTGGAAGGGTTATCGGAACATTAACAGGAGGTTATGCTTCTTGCGATGCTCAGGAAGACCCGGATTATTACGGGAAATTCTCATACCACTGGACATCAAACGGAACTGCTGATACAGCACAGCTTAAACCCTGGCTTGATCCTGAGAATACAGGAGTTGCATTTTTAAACGGATCTTTTGTTAGCATTAAAAATTATAAAACAACCGACAATTTCAGTGTAAAAATTCATCCAAATCCGGCAAATAGTTTTATTAAAATAAATTTTAGTAATTTTGAAAATTCAAAAATCGAAATTACTATTATTGATTTGTTAGGTAATATCCGTAAGAGTCTTGAAATAGTTGACAGGAGCCGGCAGGTTGAGATACCGATTGTCGGGCTGACGGCAGGAATCTATTTTATCAAAGTAGTTCAGGATAATGCTGTGATTGTAAAAAGAATAATTAAGAATTAGTAGTTTAACGTAGGTTATAACTTTAAAACAGAAAAAACATGAAATCATCTAAGCGTGAGACCATTTTTGTTGTAGAGGATGATATTTTATATTTGAATCTTATTAAAAAAGAGCTTGAAAAACTGGGCTATGAAAATGTTATTGCCTTTTCTTCGGGGACAGAGGCGCTCCAGAATCTCAATACAAAGCCTGATATTGCTTTGCTTGACTATTTTCTGGAAAAGGATCTGACAGGTATGGATATTCTCAAAAAGATCAGAAAACGATGGCCAGACACACAAACTGTTTTTCTCACTGCTTCTGATGATGTGAACATTGCTGTTGACACAATGCGTAACGGTGCTTATGATTATATAGTAAAAGGCGATACTGCCTTTATCAGAATACGGCATCTGTTAAAAAAAATATCAGAGATAAATGAGCAGAAAGCTAAAAGCAGGTCAATCATCCGCTTTCAGATCTATATAATTATCGCAATCATACTGTTATCAGTTTTCGGGATACTGTTTTATCATTACTATTTTATCAAAGGTTAATAGTTGCCGGAATAAGGAAATATTGGAAGAATTGACTTGGGTTGTCATTAAACTGATTTGTTATTGCAATTTTGACCCTGAGTATTTAGATTTGAAACAATTTTAAAACCAACATTATGAAAACAATCAAAAATTTAATCTTTTTTATTTTACTTACAGCAAATGCTTTTTCTCAAGACACTATTAATCATTATGACCCTGGTAATTTAGTGGAGAAAACCTGGACAAACGGTGCTCCTAATGGTTATTATGGTGAATATCAAATTCATATCAACAACTTGCATTGGTATCCTAATCCACCTAGTGGTCATCTAATTACTTATAGCTTTGAATGTGTATCGTTCCCTTTTGTACCTGACTGCTTTGATATTAATTCAGTATCTTCAAGCTGTACACCAGGTGAGCCTACCGATGAAGATAAACGTAATTTCTTTGTACTAACCGGTATTCCTGAAGCTATTAACGATCCTTATACTGGAAAAGGAGATGGATGGGTTGGTGGAAAAACAGTTTATTTACGTAGTGAGCCACGCCAGTTCATAGTGGGACCGACGACAGGCATAACGATGAGTTACCCCGCATCATTAGTCAGTTGTGCTTATGTTGACAATACTTTCAGTTACGACAGGCTAATCCTACCTCATTCGGTTTTACGAATAACACTTAATGTACATGAGAATGAAGATATTGAATCCATAATTAAGGTAAAAATATCCTGGTTGTATGATAATACAAGAGGAAGAATGCAAAATTATCCCTTCGTTGATAGTAATGTGAATTCAAACAATAAATCATATTATGATGTAATTTTTATGCCGAAATTTTTATATGATCAAGATGAGATTGGTCAGACCCAACATTATTATAATGAAACCGATAATGTTAGCTGGTTTCAAGGTGCCAATCCTTCCGGTTTAACACCTAAAGGGTCAATAAACTATTATCATGCTAATGATGTACTACCACATGAATATCCCTATAACCCTGGCCCAGGTCCAACTTATTTCCCAAATAATAGTTATTTTTACCCTGCACCCTATGTTCTGTTATCCCCACCACTTAGAAATGCAGGTGGCAAAGCTTATGCAGGTTTTGATAATGATGGGCAAATAACTGATACTACGGTACAGGAAGGCTTACCTCATACTTATACAATTAATGATACAATAGATTTAAATTATATTAATCCGGATGAAAAGATAATCTACAATCCCTCAAGAGTTGAAATTAACTGCAATCTGACTTTCCCTGAAGACTACAAATTCCTAACTGTACAAGGCAAGTATCCTGACAAAAAATGGGTAGAGGATAATAATCTCGAAGGATATGACGACCTTAGAGATGTTTTATGTCCCAGCGACCAAATTGATGAAGACGGTAAATTTTTATCTGAATATGACATCGATGGTAATACATTGAAAATAGAACAGGGAGTTACAATAATGGATGCGAAATTTACTGGAGAAGGAACTATCAATTATTATCCGGATAATTTTAGTGGAAATTTCAAATTTGACGGTGAATTTACGGTGAATTTATTTTCCGAATCTTTTAAAATTACTGATCCGCAAGAAATCTGGGAAGATTGGTGGATATTTCATGGTTCGGAAATTTGCATTGAGCCCGGAGCAACCTTAACCATTAATACTACCTTGGTCGTACCTTATGATACAAAAATAATTGTAAAACGCGGTGGTAAGCTCATTATTGATGGCGGTACGATAACCTGTAGTGAAAGTGGAACATGGCAGGGCATCCAGGTGTGGGGCACAGCTTCAGCCAACCAATTTCCGGATGACCAGGGTTGGGTAGAGATAATAAACGGAGGTACTATCCAAAATGCAGATATTGGGATACAAACCATAAAAGTTGTTACCGATGAAACTGAAGGTTATCTTAATTATAACTATACGGGGGGAATAATTAAAGCTACAGACGCCATCTTTAAAAATAACAGAATCGCTGTATATTTTTATGATTATGAGTATAACAGCATTAGCGGTTTTAATGATTGTAACTTTATCACAAATAAGTCATACACGGATTATTTTGTTAAAATGAAGCAGGTACACGGAGTAGGATTTTCTTTATGCCACTTTAACAACAGCTATG
>JAUVIX010000338.1 GCA_030592565.1 Chlorobiota bacterium | reverse complement strand
TTTGAAATAATAGACAAAAGCTATCGCAGGAATGGCAACGAGGTTCAGCAGGTGAACACCAATTGAGAGTCCGACAAGAAATGCAATTAGAATTATCCAGCGCATTGAATGCTTATCATCTGCCTCACTCTCCCATCTTAATATCGCCCAGAAAACAATTGCTGTAAAAGCCGATGACATAGCGTAAACTTCACCTTCGACAGCGGAAAACCAAAAAGAATCAGAAAATGTATAAGCAAGAGCTCCAACAATACCGCTTCCAAAAACAGCATACATTTTACCTTCTGTCATTTCGCCACGGGAAACAACAATTTTTTTGGCAAGATAAGTGATTGTCCAGAACAGGAACATAATTGTAATACTGCTCGAAAGTGCAGACATAATATTTATCATCAATGCCACTTTTGAAACATCTCCGAAAGCGAGAAGAGAAAATACCCTTCCAATCATTTGAAAAAGTGGCGCCCCGGGTGGGTGGCCTACCTGAAGTTTATATGCAGTTGCGATATACTCTCCACAGTCCCACCAGCTTGCAGTAGGTTCAACAGTCAGGATATAAACCATTGATGAAATGGCAAAAATAATCCAGCCGATAATAAGATTTAGCTTTTTAAATGAATTCATTTATTTCAAATATTGGATTTCAAAAAATTTGAGGCGAAATTAAGCATTTTCAATTCATTAACCATGAATTTAAAATATATTAACAAAAAAGAATAAAATGAGATGAATATTTAGCTTGATTAGTGTTGCAAAGCGACTCTTATGGAAAGTTTCTCAAGCCCCAATTCAACAATTCAAACTATCCGGCTAACTCCTTTTCCCGTTTATCATAAACCCGTTTTGATATTTTAATACTCATTTCATAAAGTAATAACAAAGGTATCGAAACAAGTACCTGTGAAAAGATGTCGGGGGGTGTTATAATAGCTGACATGGTAAGGACAATTACAAACATTACTTTTCTGTTCTTTTTCAAAAACTGGGGTGTTACAATACCGACTTTCGTTAAAAAATAAATAATTATCGGAAGTTCAAAAACAAGTCCTACAGAAAGCGTAACAGACACAACTGTACTAATAAAGGAGTTCAGATGTATCTGGTTTGCAACCTGATCGCTAACATGGTAATTGCCGAAAAAGTTCAATGTCAGCGGGACAAGAATAAAATAAGCAAACAAAGCACCTGTCAGGAATAATAATGTGCCTACTGCAACAAATCCCTTTGAATATTTCTTCTCATCAGGATGCAGCGCAGGTGTAATAAATCTCCAAAACTCCAATAGCACATAAGGTAAAGCCACAATAAAACCTACCACAAGTGAAATATACATGTGTGTCATAAATTGTCCTGACATACTGATATTTTGTAAAATCATCTGTGCATCCCCAAGACAAAGAGATTCAACTGATATATAATTCCCGAATTTACACAACAGTCTGTTAGTTATAAAATCAGAATCTTTGGGTGCGAGGATTATCGTGTCAAAAATAAAATGTTTATTTAAAAATGCAATAATAGCAAAAACCAGAATCGCTGCCAGCGATCTGAAAATATGCTTCCTTAACTCTTCAAGGTGGTCCCAGAAAGACATTTCGTTTTCTTCCGGTTCCTCCTTTGGATGAAGCTTCTTTGTGGATATCGTTTCCTCCATAGCCGCAAAGATATGGAAAGGATTTAATATAGAGATATTGGATTTGTGTTTCTTTGTAACTTTCTGTTTTAGTGGCTAAATAACCTCATCATCTGTTCACAACCGATAATAAAACATAAATCAAGATGATTAAAGGTATAGCAGTGTAAAACAATAGTATAAGTAGCAGCACCGAAATTAACAGAAAAGAATATCTTGCTTTGTTGTCACTCCATTTAAAGGTTTTAAACTTCAACGACATTAACGATAATTCAGCAATCAGCAAATAGGAGAAAACAAGAATGAAAGGAATCAGAAACCAGGGGCTGTTGATGATATTTGCAAGTATGTCAGTATTAACTCCCAATAGATTTGTCGGTTGACTTAAAATCAATGGAAACGATGCAATCATCAATGCATTGGCAGGTGTTGGCAGACCGATGAATGAATCCGTTTGTCGTTTGTCGAGATTAAATCTGGCAAGCCTGTAGGCTGACAAGGCAGGGATAAGAAATGCTATAAAAGGAACAATATTACGACCCGCAATAACTATTTCAGGACATGAAACCGAATTTAACAATAATATATATAGTATCATTCCAGGGGCAAGCCCAAAAGAAATTACATCAGCAAGCGAATCAAGCTCCTTTCCTATTTCAGAGCTAACATGAAGCATTCGTGCCAAAAATCCGTCAAAAAAATCAAATACTGCAGCAATCCCAATAAACCAGGCCGCCATTGTCAGGTTGCCCTCAAGTGCAAAAACAATGGAGATACTTCCTGAGATGAGATTTAACAGAGTAATTGTATTTGGTATCTGAGCTTTTATCATCTAATCATTAGATAGTATCATATTCTTAACCAACTTCACTTATACGGTTCATCATTTCAAAATTAATAATCTTTATAGCTTTTCCGCTTGTTTCAATCAGCCCATCATCCTTAAAATCCTTCATAACGCGTATTACACTTTCAGTTGACATACCTGTTAATTCTGCAAGGTCATTTCTTGAAAGTGGGAGATCAAACTCCATATCATAAAAAATCCGCTGTGCCAGGCATAAAAGGATATCGGCAAGTCGTCCGTGAAGCTGCTTGTTAGTAAGGCAGTAGAATCGACCATATATTTGAACTGTATTTTCGTTCAGGACATTAATGACCCTGTATGCAAACTTTGGGTTCTCTTTAATCAATTGCTTGAAAACATTAATATCAATCAACTCAACAACAGAATTAATATAAGTAGCCGCTGAGTATAAAAATATATTATTTCCATCGTAAATCGATGGTAAACCAATCAGGTTTCCTGCAGGTGTAATTTTTAAGATCAGATTTTTAGGATTCCCCTCAAGGTATACTTTAGCTAACCCTTCGCGCAAAAAAATAATATGAGATGCAAAAGAACCCTGCTTGCAAATATTTTCGCCTTTACGATAATTAACAACAACTTTGTTTTTTTCAATTACTTCCAATTCGCTTTTAGTAAGCGCCTCAAAGCATGAAAGCTTACTGTTGTATACAGTGCAGGTATTTGTATAGCCGGTATTGTGCATCTTTCTTAATAGAATTTATGCAAAAGTACAAACAAAATCATTAATAAATATGATATAGATCAGTTTTATTTTGAGGTATATCAGTTAAATTCAAATTCTCTTTGATAGGTATTTATTAGGCAGGTATAATCCCACTACCTACTTTTGCCTTGTTAATTAAATAACAATTGAAACAGGTAAAAACATATATATGAAAAGAATTATTATTATTATTATTATGGTATCGGTTTTGTCCTCCTTACTGGTGAAGGCGTTGGTAGAAGAAAACGGTGAGGATACAACAACAGTAGTACCTGCAATTGATGTACAGAATTACGTCTATAAAGCTGACCGGAACACAACGCCATCAGTTGATCATTCACTATTTGAGGTATTACAGGAGGACTTTGAAACGGCCCATGATGCTACAGCAGCCTGCTTAAGCTGTCACAATAAGCGCCACAATGAAA
>JAUVIX010000271.1 GCA_030592565.1 Chlorobiota bacterium | reverse complement strand
TTCACTGCCAGCACCTACAAACCTGACCCTAACGCTTTATGAAGGCATTATTGTCCTTGACTGGAATAGTGTTAAAGGATTTGACGGATATAATGTTTATCATTCATATGAAAGCGGCAGCTTCGAGCTTCTAAACAGTCAACCGCAAACAGGAACACAATACTCATATTATGGTGCAGACATTGGCTATCATGAGTTTAAAGTTACTGCTGTTTATTGCGATTACGAATCTGAACCATCAAATACCGAAGGCATTACAATTACCGGTATTGATGAAAACTTGTCAGCTTTAACTGCAATATATCCTAATCCTGTCTCAAATATTGTGAATATCAGTTCCAAATCATTAATGGAAAAGATAAAACTGTTTACAAATATCGGTCAGCTTGTAATTGATGCTGATGTTAAGGAGCATAACTTCAAAATAAATATGTCTGAATTTGAAAAGGGTATCTATTTAATCAAAGTTGAAACTGAAGGCGGAGTAATTGTAAAGCAGATTATTAAGAATTAGCATTTTATTTTTTTGAAGTACAAAGGCTGCCGGTTCTCGGCAGTCTTTGTTTTTGGCAAAGAACAAACCGGCAATCCACACAGCCGTCAAGTTAAGAGCAATTTTATTGATGATCATTAAATTTCACCTCACCCTATCCCTCTCCTCAAGGAGAGGGAAGAAGCACTCGCGCAGATCTTTCCTCTCCCAATGGGAGAGGATTAAGGTGAGGGGTACACAATAAAATTGCATTATGCGTTGAAATATGCTTCTTACAATCTTAAATTGAAGCAGAGAAGTATACCGTTTCCTTGTTTTAATAACAAGAGGCTGTCAAAATTTGGCAGCCTCTTTTCTTTTGTTACTTTTGCAACCTTTAATTATCAATGATTGTCAATAAAGCTATAACATCAAGAAACTTAAATACGAATCACTAATTAAAATTATCATTTATGAAACGAATTTCAATTTTACTTTTACTCTTAGCTGGTCTTTTTTCTTTTTCAAAGGCTGATATTGTTAATCAGACAGTTGCAGCGGATGCAGCTAAGAATCATTACTTTAACTACTCAGTTGGAATAAATTACACAAGTATCTCATTAGATTTAGTTTATACAAAAACTATTGACGGACAACCTCTGTTTTATATTTTTAATGTTAATGAAAATAAAGGATTTGTAATTATCTCAGCAGAAGATAATGTATATCCAATATTAGGATATTCTTTTGAAGGTAGCTATACAGACCAGCCCGGTTTTGATGCTGTGAATTTTAATTATTGGATGGATAATTACTCCAATCAAATTATTTTTGCAAGGGAAAATGCACTTATGGCTGATGACTTTATTTCATCAACCTGGAGCCAATTGTTGGTATATAATCCTTCTCCCGAAAGTGTTGACAATGTAACCCCTCTTTTAACCACGACCTGGGATCAGGGGACTTATTATAATGAACTTTGCCCATCTGCCAGTGGTGGTCCCGGTGGCCATGTTTGGGCAGGATGTGTTGCTACAGCGATGGGACAGGTAATGAAATACCATAATTATCCTGAACAGGGAACAGGTTCACATAGCTATAATTGTGCAGGATACGGAAACCAATCGGCTAACTTTGGAGCAACAACCTATAATTGGTCTTCAATGCCAAATTCAATTTATTCGAGCAATATGGCAGTGGCTACACTTCTGTATCATTTAGGTGTATCAGTTGATATGCAATATTCAACGAGTGGTTCAGGGGCTTTTAGCTCCGATGCCAGGGATGCTCTGGTTAACTATTTCAACTACTCTTCAAATGCGCAATTAGTATCAAAAAACAGCTTTCCGATTGAAACTTTTGAAAATAAACTCAAAAATGAATTAAATCTCAACAGACCTGTTTATTATGCAGGCTCCGGTAGTGCTGGCGGACATGCTTTTGTTTGTGACGGATACCAGGGAACGAATTATTTCCATTTTAACTGGGGATGGAGCGGTTATGCTAATGGCTATTTTTATCTGAACAACCTGAATCCAGGTGGTATGCAGTTTAATCAGAACCAGTCGGCAATGTTCTATGTATATCCTGAAGGAGCTGCTACTCTGGCAGGTGTGGAGAATTTTGTTGCAGAGATTGTAAATGAAAATGTTCAACTTATGTGGGATGCACCAACCGGTAAAGACCTATTGGGATACAACATTTATAGAAATAATATAGTTGTTGAATATACAGCAAACACTGAATATATTGACGTAGCCCCCGAGCAGGGAAGCTACACATATTATGTCTGTGCTGTTTACGATGAGGGTGAATCCTTTCCATCAGAATCAATTTCAATATTTATTGGTGGTGGTACTACTACTATTTATGAAGATGACTTTGAAGCATATAACTTGGGTGAACAGCTTGCTTGTCAAAATCAAACCGACTGGACAACCTGGGATTATTCGCCATGCTCAGGAAACGACCCGTATGTATCAGCAGATGTCTCATATAGCGGTGTAAATTCAGTTGTTATTGAAGGTGTTGACGACCTTGTTAAGGTTATTGAAAATTATACTGAGGGATTGTATAAAGTTAGTTTCTATATGTATGTTCCTGCGGGATTTCTTGGTTATTTTAATGCTTTACAGTTATTTAACGGAGCTGAGAGTGAGTGGGGAATGCAGGTCTATTTTGATGAAAACGGACAGGGAATCATAGATGGTGGAGGCCAGGGTGCAGCAACTTTTACTTTTGCATATGATACGTGGATGTACATAGAGTTAATTGTTGACCTGAATAATGACTGGGCCGAGTATAAACTTGATGGTAATTCCATTCATGGATGGCAGTGGAGCATTGGAGCATTTGGCCAGGGAACTTTAAATCAGCTTGGTGGTATTGATTTCTATGCCTGGGATGATAGCCAGGGAAAAGGGACTCCAAAATATTACTTTGATGATTTTATGATAGAAGAGTTCGGAAGCGCTCAGCTTTTACCCCCAATGAATTTTGCATTAAATATGGCTGTTAATGATATTCAATTAACATGGGATCCTCCGACAGGTAAAGATTTAACAGGATACAATGTTTATTATTCTCTAAATGGTGGCGTTTTTGACATACTGGCGTCCACAACTGAAACATCATATATTATTGCATCTCCGGGAGACGGGCTGCATTCATATTATATTACAGCTGTTTATGATGATGGTGAGTCTGAGCCTACTAATACTCTCGAGATATTGTTAACAGGGAGTGATGAACTATATTCAGAAAGTATAAATGTATTCCCGAATCCGGCAAGTGATGTTCTGTATCTCAAATCTGATGAATCAATTACTTCGGTAAAAATAATCAGCTATACTGGTCAGGTTGTTATGAGAAAAGAGATAAATATTAAGACATATCAACTGGATATTTCTCAATTGAAAAGTGGTATTTATTTTCTGTTAATGGAAGCCGGAAACAAATCCGTTTCAAGGCAAATTATTAAGAAGTAAGCCGGTTTACTACAATAAAACAAAAAAGCCGGCCTTTTAACAGGTCGGCTTTTTCGTTAAAATCATGTTTGTTGATAGCGCTATGACAAGCGTGGACGCTTGTCACATTATTCTTTACTTATGAAATATTTGCCGGATTTTTAACTTTTACTTTCAACAGTGCATAATCAAGAACCTCTGTCATTTTATCAACATAATGGAATGAAAGGCCGGCTATATAGCTCTCTTTTATATCTTCAATATCTTTCTTGTTTTCGACCGAAAGCATAATATCCTTAATTTTAGCTCTTTTAGCCGCAAGAATTTTTTCTTTAATACCACCAACAGGAAGAACTTTTCCCCTAAGGGTTGTTTCACCGGTCATAGCAATTCCTGCCCTGACCTTTCTTTGTGTAAATGCAGATGCAAGGGCAGTAAACATTGTAACACCTGCTGATGGGCCATCTTTTGGAGTTGCCCCTTCAGGTATATGAATATGGACATTCCACTTCTGAAAAATATCAGGATCAATATCAAGATATTCAGCATGTGATTTAATGTATTCATAAGCAATGGTTGCCGACTCTTTCATCACATCTCCTAGGTTCCCTGTAAGAGTAAGTGTGCCTTTTCCTTTACTCAGGCTGACTTCAATAAACAGAATCTCCCCTCCTACAGCTGTCCAGGCTAATCCTGTAACAACACCTGCAACATCATTTGAGATGCTTTTCTCCTTTTGAAATTGTGTAGGGCCAAGAGTCTTTCTAATATCTTGCTCCTCAATTTTCTTTTTGTAATTTGGATCTTCAACAATAAATTTTACATTTTTTCGGATTATTGTGGCAATATTCTTTTCAAGCTTTCTAACACCGGCCTCTCTTGTATAATTGTCGATAATCCTCTCTATTGTTTTTTTTGGAAATGTCAATTGCCCTTTTTTAACTCCGTGCTCATAAAGCTGTTTTGGAATAAGATGACGTTTTGCAATTTCAACTTTCTCTTCCAGCAGATAACCGCTAACGTCAATTACTTCCATCCTGTCAACCAGGGCTGGATGAATTGTCATTAAAGTGTTTGCAGTTGCAACAAACATCACTTTCGAAAGGTCATAATCAACCTCAAGATAATTATCGTGAAAAGCATAGTTCTGTTCAGGGTCAAGGATTTCGAGAAGAGCAGCCTGCGGATCACCGGAAGGACCAGCCCCCAATACCTTATCTACCTCATCAAGAACAAACACCGGATTGGATGCTTTTACCTTTTTTATATTCTGCATAATCCTTCCCGGTAGAGCCCCGATATATGTCTTTCTGTGTCCTCTAAGTTCTGCTTCATCTCTGACACCACCAAGAGACATACGAATATATTTACGTCCAAGGGCCTTTGCAATAGATTTCCCCAATGATGTTTTTCCAACACCCGGAGGGCCTACAAGACAAAGAATCGGAGCCTTAAGGTCATTTTTTAGTTTTATAACGGCAAGATGTTCAATAATCCTCTCTTTGACTTTTTCAAGCCCGTAATGGTCTCTGTCAAGTATTCTTTCGGCTCTTTTTAAGTCGAAATTATCTTTAGTATATTCACTCCAGGGTAAATCAGTAAAAAACTCAAGATAATTTAACTGAACTGAGAAATCAGGAGACATTGAATTCATCCGCTGAAGCTTCTCCAGTTCCTTATCAATATCGGTTTTTACTTTATTCTGAATCTGGTTCTTCAATTGAAGCATTTGCAGCTCTCCCGAAAGAGCGGAAAGGACATTTTTTGCCCTTTCACGAAAATCTGAAATTTCCAGTAATGCCTGTTTCTCTTTAACATCAATATTAAGGTTTGACGAAACAAAGTTCACTAGAAAAACAGGGCTTTCAATATTCTTAATAGCAAAAGCTGCATCCGATGGCAGGTTCGGAGACATATTTATTATTTGGATCGAAAGATCTTTAAGCGATGCAATTAGT
>JAUVIX010000328.1 GCA_030592565.1 Chlorobiota bacterium | reverse complement strand
GGCTTCAATAAATGCCTCAGTATAAAATTTCGAGCTGCCATCAAGAATCGGGGGCTCGCTACTGTCAATTTCAATGAGTACATTATCTATTCCCATACCTGCCAGGGCAGCCATAACATGTTCAATTGTAGTGACATAGTTGTTGTTGGTGCCTATTGTTGTCCCTCTGTTTGTATCAGTTACAGAATCGCAGTCTGCATTTATTACTTGTTGTCCTTCAATATCTATTCTTTTAAATTTTATTCCATAATTTTCCGGAGCGGGGTGAAATGTGAGACTCACATCTATACCGGTGTGAAGTCCTGTTCCCGTAACTTTTGCAATGGCTGCTAACGTTTGTTGCTTATTTCCCATAATTAGCCGGCAAAGATAGTCATATTATAAAAACCACATAGCGCAATGAGTAAAAAACTATCAACCAAAAAGTTAAATATGTTGTTAATAACTTTGTCTCTCAGGAAGTTTTAATAGTTTAAGGATTAATGTGGGCTGCCGACTGCCGACTGGAGACTGGAGACTGGAGACTGCCGACTGCCACGCACTACCCCTTCATTTTCTTCTCCAATTCATTAACTCTCTCCCAAAGACCCGGAAGGCTTCTGAAAATAGCATAAGATTTGGTGTATTTAACTATATCGAAAGCAGGCGAACCTTGAACAACATTCCCCTTTCTGAAATTTTTAGAAATACCTGATTGTGCAGCGATTTTTACCTCATCAGCTATATTTAAATGACCTATAATGCCTACCTGACCACCAATCATCATATTCTTACCCAGCTTTGTTGAGCCGGATATGCCTGTTTGCGCGGCAATGACAGTATTTTCTCCAATCTCTGCATTATGGCCTACCTGGATAAGATTATCAAGCTTAGCTCCTTTACGGATTATTGTTGAGCCGAGTGTTGCTCTGTCAACTGTGGTGTTTGCTCCAATATCAACGTTGTCTTCAAGAATGACGTTTCCAATCTGCGCAATTTTCATATAATTGCTATCCGACTGTGGAGCAAATCCAAAACCATCACTTCCAATAATAGCTCCCGAATGAATCGTACAATTGTTCCCAATAATAGTGTCAGAATATGTTTTGGCTCCTGCAAAAATGGTTGTATTTTCTCCAATGGTCGTATTATCTCCAATAACAGCCTGAGGATATATCTTTGAATTACTTCCAATTGTTACGTTGTCGCCTATTACGGCAAATTCGCCAACATAAACATTCTTACCAAGTTTGGCCGACCCTGAAATATGAGCTTTGCCGGAAATACCTGTTTTATTAAGTTTGATCTGATTATAAGCTTCAAGCAATTTTGCAAATGCCTGGTAAGCATCCTCCACACGAATAAGCGTTGTGGAAATTTCTTTTTCAGGAACGAAATCATTGTTGACTATTACAACAGATGCTTCAGTAGAATATACATACCCTGTGTATTTTGGATTTGCCAGAAAACTTACCGTTCCCTTTTTACCTTCTTCTATTTTTGAAAGATTATTAATTTTAACGTCCGGGTTTCCGTCAACCGTACCATTTAGTATTTCGGCTATTTGCTTTGCTGTAAATTCCATTGATAGAGCTTTATGAGTAAATGTGATGTTGCAAAAGTAGATAAAATTGTTGAAATGATTAATGGCTTAAATGAAGAAATGCTTGAATCTCAAATCTCAAATCTCCTTTGGGTAGCATATAAAATGCTTGGTAACTGCTTCTGACAATACCGAAATATTTAACTGGTCTGAGGCTTCCACAATATCCATCACCCTGCCTGATTTATAAAGAATGTTGATTTTGTCGGCTTTAATATTGTATGCATAATTGGAAGTGGTGTTGCTATAAAGGAAGTATTCCATATCTTTTTCTGAAATATGATATTTTTCTGAAATTTTGTTTTTAATTTCCTCAATATAGAAATATTCAAAGGGTTCTGACTGAATCTCACATCTGAAAAGCTTCCTGTTGACAATTCTTTTACTCAGTTCCGACAAGATAAAATCATCGTGCCCCGCCCATACTTTGAGAGAAGTAAATATGTCAAAATCATCAATCTTTGTATATTTTTCAAGTATCTCAGGGTTTGACTCCATATCTTTTTTGTCGATAATATTTTCAAGAAAAAAACGGAGTGGGGGAGTGGCAAATAATTTTTCACCGTTGCGTGCCAGGTATTCAGCCCTCTTCAATAGTTTGATAAGCATATTTTCGGCTGCAAGAACAGTTTTGTGAAGATAGACCTGCCAGTACATTAGTCTGCGAGCTACGATGAACTTTTCGATGGAATATATTCCCTTTGCCTCTGCAACGATATGGTCGTCAGCAACATTCAACATTTTAATAATTCGTTCAGTGCCAATAACACCCTCAGAGACGCCAGTGAAAAAACTGTCGCGTGTCAGGTAATCAAGTCTGTCAATATCAAGCTGACTGGCAACAAGCTGCGAGAGAAATTGTTTTTTGTAACTGTGCCTGAAAATATCAATCCCCAATGACAGCCGGCCATCGAAAAATTCATTCAACCGGTTCATAATTATTAATGAAATATCCTCATGCATAATGCCTGTGACTATCGACTTTTCAAGTGCATGAGAAAATGGAGCATGTCCTACATCGTGAAGCAATATTGCAATTAAAGCCCCCTGCCTCTCTTCTGGCGTAAGTTTCACACCCTTGCCTTCTAAAACAGTAAGGGCTTCATTCATCAGGTGCATTGCTCCCAGCGAATGATGAAACCGTGTGTGGAGCGCACCCGGATATACAAGGTGTGTAAGCCCAAGTTGCTTTATTCTACGAAGCCTCTGAAAATAGGGATGTTCAATTATGTCAAGAATAAGTTCATCAGGTATGTTGATGAAACCATAAACAGGGTCATTGAAAATTTTTCTCTTATTTATCTTCTGCGTAGTCAAGGGTGTTGTTTTGCACAAAAATAGTATTCCTGACGGAATTGAAGGTGCACACAGGGAAAATATTTTTGGTGAAACAGTAAATACTAAACCAAAAGGTAAGAAGTTTGGGGTATAGAAGCCGGTATAGGATAAGGTTTTAGGCAGGAATGCCCAGGCTCATCCCATAGGGCTCTTTCGGATTTCAGAGCCGGCATCATGCGCAGCTTAATCCGAAAGTAAATATGCAGGAATTTGTAATTCCTTTAAATCCTACAAAATCCCGTCAGGGATGGTCTCCCTCCTTAGTCAACGGATGACTTGCCGTCGCCCGGGCTTTCGCTTAGTCATCGGTTGACCTTCCTGACTACATCGTAAATCATTAGGAGTTCTTCCAGTCCCCAAACCTAACCCATTGCTCTTTGTGGTGAAAAAATGTTTGTTAATAATTCTTAAATTGGGCAATAAATACTAACTTTATTCATTATTTATAGAGTTAAACCGATTTTTCAATTTTAATAAAAAGTAGTATGGAGAACGCAAAAATTTTATGGGTTGATGATGAGATAGATCTTTTAAAACCACATATACTATTCCTTGAGCAAAAGGATTATGATGTAACAACAACAAATAATGGTACAGACGCTATAGACCTGGTACGTAGCCAGCCTTTTGATATTGTTTTTCTTGATGAACAGATGCCCGGCCTTTCCGGAATAGAGACATTAGAACAGATGAAGATAGATTATCCGAATCTGCCAATCGTAATGATAACAAAAAGTGAAGAAGAGACGATAATGGAGGAGGCTATTGGCTCAAACATTGCTGACTACCTTATAAAACCGGTAAATCCCAACCAGATTTTATTGAGCCTCAAGAAAAATCTTGAAAATAAAAAGTTGGTGAGCGAAAAAACAACCTCGCAATACCAACAGGCATTTAGCAGGCTTGGTATGGAGATATCAGGTGGTCTTGACCATATGGAGTGGGTGAATATCTACAAACGACTTGTAAGATGGGAGCTTGAACTTGGAAAATCTTCCGATGAAAGTATCAAGGAAATTTTGGCAATGCAAAAGGCAGAGGCAAACCAGGTATTCGCT
>JAUVIX010000313.1 GCA_030592565.1 Chlorobiota bacterium | reverse complement strand
GAATATATATATATATATATATATAGCTGTGCAAGTTTTTTGCAAATATTTTTCTTGGAAGTTATTAACAGGTGTGTTTTTTTGATTTTCCGTTATTTATAATTTGCAATGTGAAAGAGACTGAGGTGTCTGGCTGATGTCGGGTTTTTATCTGGCACAATGTAGTTTTATAGCTGGTCTTTCCTCTTCTGCTTTGTTGGTGATTTGTCAACACCGGTCAAAACCCCGTTCCATAAGCTTGCAAGAATCAAATATATAACAACATCGGGATGTTCAATTTCAATTATATGTTCGTTTGATTTATAATCCCAGTTGTCAAAAAGAAAAACAGAACGGTTGAAACTTTGATTCATAAAAGGAATAACAGCCTTACCAAATGAGTCGCGGATAAATAAAAGATTCGGAAGCGAATCAATTCCGGTTTCATAATCCATTTCAAATGCCCATTTATAAGGAAAGGTCTTGGGCATAGGATACCCGACGTTTTTAACTTTTTTTGCTTTTGATGGAACTTTCTGCTTAAATATAAAGTCAATGTCTGTGAAATCATCAATCATATTTAACATTTGAGCAGTATTTTTTCCCTTAATATCTTTCTTCTCAATATCAAAATCCTCAGTCGATAAAACAAGTACCTTATTAAAGTCTTTCTTAATGTGCTTAATCATTGCCTCATATGCATAAAAGGCCCCAAGGTCGTTCCAGTGGTTATCGGTTTTATAATATAATAAGTCTTCACCCTTGGTATTAATTTCAACAGGTCGCAAATCCAAAACATTAATACCCTTCTATTTTAGCGCGACTATTATCTGGTCGGTACGGGAGCTTTTATTTATTTTATCAACATAATGAGGGAGATACTCAGGGTAAATTGAATATTTTATTGGTGCTACAACAATGTATAACCTACTGTTTATCTTTTCGAGATACTTTTATCCGCCTTACCATCTCATCTGCAATCTTATCAACATCATTTTGTTTCAGAAGGTTTGTTCCGCGATACTCCTTAAGTTCCTTTTCAACCAGAAACAGCCATCCGTCTTTACCAAAAATTACCTTATCAGGCATTGGTGATTTTTGCAGGGCATTTGCTATCAGGTTCGATTTTAATTTTACCAGTTGGTTTCTGAGGCTGAAGTTATCATTGTAATATTTTTCATATTCTGCAGGGTACGGATCAAGATAATCAGGATTTAATACAGGCTTATCTGCCAGCTTTCTGTTTTCCGTATTTTTCATCTGAGGAACAATAGGAAAGTACTTTTGTATTGCTGGAAATACAAGAATTAACACAAAACCAAAACTGATTATGATGTCCCTTGTTCTTAATATGTTATCCCTGTTTTGCAATTCTGTTTCTGTTCAATTAAAATCTGTAATAAATAAATGGATTATAGGTGTTTGATAGTAAATATGCCGAACATAAAACTAATAATCCGAAATAGAACAATATCATTGTTAATGAAAATGTCGATTGAGTGGCGATTAGCTTTTTACCTGTTAGTTTATTACTGTATTCTTCAAACCAAAGTCTGCCGTTTTTAAAGAATTGTGCTGAAGCTAATACTGCAATGACTAATACGATATAAAATTCTGTGTTTAGGTATTTTGATAATTCATACATTCCGGTTTGACTATTGTTAAGTCCTAACATAGCCTTGTAATAGCCCCAGGCATATGAAAAATCATCAGCTCTGAACAGCACCAATGCAAATATCACAACAAAAAGTGCATAAAGATGCTGTATTGGTTTCCATAATTTGTTGAGAATTTTGCCCAGGCCAAGGCGTTCAAGAACTAGAAAGAACCCATGTATCATTCCCCAGGCAACAAAATTCCAACTTGCACCGTGCCATAAACCGGTCAGGAAAAACACAATAAACAAATTGACATAAGTTCTGACATTTCCTTTACGGTTGCCTCCTAATGGAATATAGAGGTAATCGCGAAACCATGTTGACAGGGAGATGTGCCACCTTCTCCAGGAATCTTTAATTGAACGAGATATGTATGGGAAATTGAAATTTTCAGGAATACGAAACCCGAAAATGCTTCCAAGTCCGATTGCCATATCAGAGTAACCGGAAAAATCAAAATAAATCTGAAAGGTATAGGAAATTATTCCGAGCCAGGCTGCACCCGGCGACAAATCGGATGGTATTACAGCAAAGATATTATCGGCGATGTATGCAAAGTTATTGGCAATGAGCACCTTTTTCCAAGCCCTGTAAGAAACCGTTGAACTCCGTAGCTGAACTTTTCAATGCTGACGGTTCTGTTTTCAAGCTGGGCAGCAATATCATGATACCTCACAATCGGACCGGCAATCAATTGAGGGAACAAAGAGATGTAGAGTCCGAGGCGGAGAATATTTTTCTGTACTATGGTCTCACGACGGTATATATCAACGAGGTACGACAGCGATTGAAAGGTGTAAAACGAAATCCCAACAGGTAATGCTATTGATTTATTCTCTATTGGAGGAATTTTTAAAAAGTCGAACCAGAAATTCAGATTCCCGATGATAAAGTTAGTGTATTTAAAAATTATAAGTAGAAGCAGGTTAAGCCCCACCCCAACAATAAGCCAGTTTCTTGATTTTTTACTTCCCGGATCTTTGCCAATAAGCAGACCTGAAAGATAGTTCATTAAAATTGAACCTAATAGTAATGCAGAATAACTCACTCCACCCTAGGCAAAAAACACTAAACTTGAAGCGAATAGAAAAACATTTCTCCATTTTCCCCTGAGAAGGTAATAACCGATAATTACTATCGGAAGGAAATAAAAAAGAAATATAGGTGAGCTAAACAGCATAAAAAAATTTTGCCAAAAATAGTATAATGTGTTTTGATTGGTACTATTGGATATTAATTTATATTTTTGAGCTTTTATTTATTATTCAATTATTTATTATGAATATGAAGTCTTTACTTTTTGCAGGTTTATTAATGATATTGCCCTTTTTTACTGTTTTTGCTCAGGAGCAGGTTGCAAATAATGTTTTTTATGCTGAAGGGTTTGGGAACGGTGGAATTGTATCTATAAACTATGAAGGGATGATTAGAGTTAATCCGGTTTTTGATTTGAGCATTCGATTTGGTGTGTCAACAATACCGAGAATGGAAAATATTGACTTTGAATATCATGGTATTGGTCTGCCGATGGAGTTCAACCAGATATTTGCTTTTAAAGATGGCTCTGCCAGTCACTGGGAAATAGGAGAGGGGTTGTTTTGGTTTTTTAATAAGAAGGATGGAGATGATATAATACGGTCTATTGGAGCCTTTACACTGAGAACAGGCTATAGGTACCAAAAAACAACAGGCGGTTTCTTTTTTAAGGCCTCAGCAATGATCTTCCTCTATGTATATGATTCAAGGATAACAAATTCTGGCTTTGACCATCAGGTGCTATATCCGTGGGGAGGAATTGCAGTTGGGTATTCCTTTTAAACCTGTTGATATATAGCGTCCCTAACGGGACTTAGCTTTTGCGGTTGATGGTTTTTTATCTATATAACGTCCCTGACGGGACTAAAAAAAATATCAAATCAAATAAATCCCGTCAGGGTAAAATGAAAACATAAAAATAATGAGGTTTAAAAATTCTTAACAGATTAATTTGTGAATGAAAGAAAATGTTCCGTTAGGAACAAAATATCGGTAGAAATAATAATTCAAATTCAATAAAAATCCCGTTAGGGATGATATATTTGTAGAAAGAAATCTCTATATCCTTCCATTCATTCACAAAAACCACCTGCCGTATGTGAATACAATCAGGAGGTTAGATATGTTCTTAACAAATTGTTAATAAACCCTGTTTACAACATGTGAATTAAATAAGCAAAAAAAACTTGACTTCGGGGTATAGATTGTCCTATTTTTGTCGCACCAGGCAAGGGATAAAAGGTTAGCTTGGAACGTCAGGGGTTAAAGAAAGGGAAACTGGCAACGGTAAACCTGGAGAGAGCCCGGATTGAAAAAGGGAAAAGCATTAGGTTGCTCGCCCAATTGAAAATCAACCTTGAAATCAAGTAGTTCAAAGGAAGACGTTCACTTCGGTGGACAAGAGTCGCAAGATTCCCTTCCATTTGATTCAGATCTGCAAATGCAAAGTTCTTCGGAACGGAAACAATTGTTGGTCAGCTTGAGGAGGTCAGAAAATCGAAAATGACAAATCGGCAACGGTATTTCAAAATCGGTTTTAAACTGAGAAGAGAGATCCACACGGAAATCGACTCACAGGGAACGCGAAAAGTTGCGGTTTAGCGCTTGACAGTCT
>JAUVIX010000172.1 GCA_030592565.1 Chlorobiota bacterium | reverse complement strand
TGTTGAATCCCCAATAACAGCAACCGCCGGTACCAGGCCTGAGTCGGCTGCCCCTTTTGCCATAGTTATAGATGCTCCCATGTCAACACAACTGTTTATGGCATCAAATGGTTCAAGTGCACCAAGAGTATAACATCCAATGTCGGCAAAAACCCTACCTCTTGACAAGCCTGATAAAGCTTCATTTAATGCACGGTATGAAAATATGTGCGGGCATCCTTTGCACAACTGCGGCGGACGAGCAGCCACCAAAGAGTGTACTTCTTTCTTGTGTGGCACATCCATACCAAGTGCAGATGCTACTCTTCGGGGGTCAAGTTCGCCATCTCTTGGAACAGTACCGTCAAGTCGGCCCTTAATATTTTTACCAAGCCCGAAAAAGCTTTTAATTGCCTCTTCAACAATAGGATAACCATCTTCAAGGACAAGTATTTCATCACACTCATCATATAATTTTTTAAGCATGTTCTCCGGTAACGGATATTGTCCAATTTTTAAAACAGGATGAGATATATCACGCTCAGGATAACTCTCCATAAGGTAATTATATGCAAGACCACAGGCAATTATTCCGAGGCTTTTGTCAGTTCCCTCAAAATATTGATTGAAAGAGGAAGATTCAGACTCTTCAATAAAAGCACTCTGGTTACCAAGCAAATATTTATACCTCTTCCGTGCAATAGCAGGCAGAAGGATAAACTGTTTTGGGTCAGAAGGCAAACGCAAAGGATTTTGCTCCTTTTTATCTGATACAACAACTCCTGATCTGGAATGGGCAAGCCTTGTTGTAATTCTCATTAAAACCGGTGTGCTGTATTTTTCTGAAAGATCGAGTCCATATCCTACCATATCATAGGCTTCCTGCTGGTTTGAAGGCTCAAGGATGGGGATCAGAGCAAACTTACCATAAAACCTGGAATCCTGTTCGTTTTGCGATGAGTGCATTGAGGGATCATCGGCCGAAACTACAACTAATCCACCGTTTGCGCCCGTTATAGCGGAGTTGATAAATGCATCGGCAGCAACATTAAGTCCGACATGCTTCATAGTTACTATAGATCGTTTTCCAGAATAGGACATACCAATGGCAGATTCCATAGCAGTTTTTTCATTTGAAGCCCAACCTGTTCTGATTATACCTTCCTTGCCTTCCTTAGTGCGCATAATATGTTCCATAATCTCTGTGGAAGGAGTTCCAGGGTAAGCATAAATTCCAGAAATCCCTGCATCAACAGCACCCTGAGCTATAGCCTCATCACCCAATAACATTATTTTTTTCATAAATCAGTCTTTTCTATTCGAAATTGAAATATCGGAAACAAAAGTATATAATTAATTATACTTATGAAATAAATATAAATTAATTTTGGTACTACTGGTATTTTAATGGGTGAAGTTGTTTTAATTGGAATAATGGAGAGTTGGAATAATGGAATAATGGAATGATAACTAAACTGTTCCTATTTCATTTCAGTATAAGCATAAAATCTTCAACACGCAATGCATGCCTATATTGAACAAAAATAAGATAACGCTCCTTGCGCCTCCGCTAAAGCTATGGCGACACGCGGATGGAGCTTGCTGTATGTTTCTATTTATTCTATAAATATAACGCACCTCTGGTGCTGAGAGCTAAAGCCTCGGAGAGGCGATATATTTATAGAAAAAGCAAAAAGTCAAAGGGGAGCTCCAGAGGAGCGTAATATTTAAAACCATTTTAAAACAGAATTACTCAACATTCCAATATTCCTTATTTTGTAATTTCTTCTCTCAGTTCTAATTCTTCCATTAAATTCTTGGTAGTCCCTTAATTTTTTTTATCTCCCAGCCATCATACATTCACAACAATTTGAGTACTTTTGTGTACTATAAAAGTAATTGAATGAACTTTCTGGCGCATTTATATTTATCAGGGGATAATGAGGAGACAATTATCGGAAATTTTATTGCCGATCACGTTAAAGGTAACAGGATAAACAAATATTCAGAGGGGATAATTGCAGGAATAAAACTTCACCGTGAAATAGATGCTTTTACTGACAGCCATCCCATGTTTCTATCAAGTAAAACCAGGTTGCAGGAAAAGTATAAAAAATATTCTGGTGTCATAGTTGATATGTTCTACGACCATTTTCTATCGGCAAACTGGCAGGATTATTATGATGAAGATATTACGGTGTTCACTAACAGGATGTACAAAATTGTTATCAAACGTTTTCTGATACTGCCCCCAAAAACAAAAATAATTCTTCCCTTCATGGCTAAATCAAACTGGCTGGTTGCTTATGGTACTTTTCGCGGAATTGACAAAGCCTTGAAAGGAATGTCAGGGCGTACTGCCTTCGACTCAGGAATGGAAAATGCAACATTTGACCTAAAAAAAGATTATGATAAATACAAAAAGGAATTTTATGAATTCTTCCCTGATATAACCAGATTTTCTGAAAAGAGAAGAAGAGAGTTGGAAATATAGATAATTTCAGTCTCCCCCCGAAAGCTTTCGGGGTCAGTCTTCAGTTCGCAGTCTTCGGTTGCCAATTGCCAATTGCCAAATGCCGACTGTGGATTGCAGATTGCTGACTGTCGATTGTCGATTATCAATTACAACCTCTCTAACTATCTTCCCCTTCCTTCTCTTCCTGCTTTTTATCCTTTCTGCCTCTGATTATGCTTTCAAACAGGTCAGGTACTTTTTCAAATACTGATTGTAACCCTTTTGAGCGGGCAACGCTTACCATTGAGATTTCATCACCTCTTGAAACCAGGAAACCAATTGGCTCCATACCAATTCCGGCACCTGCACCCCCGACTTTTTTCCCTTTTGAATCAGCCTCCGATCCTCCACCTCCGCTACCAAACCCGACTCCTACTTTAATAACAGGCACACAAGTAAATTCACCAAGTTTAAACGGATCACCAATAACTGTTTTTGTCTTGGCAACCGAATTCATTTGCTCCATAACTTTATTGAGCACTTCTTCCATATTAAAATCCATAGCTATAGTTTTTTAAGTTCTCTTCTGTTTAGATATAAAAATTTCATCAAAATTACTAAAAATCTGAAAATACTATTTTCTATAATTAAAACAATGCTTACAACTCCCTGATAGTTCACCCTAAAATTAACATTTCTACCATTAAACTGAACAAACACAGGAATAAGCCAGGCATTATGAATTACATCACCTGTATCAATATCAACATCAAATTTTTTCAACCGGAGAGACTTAAACACTCTCCATCCAAGTTTTGAGAACAACTTCAGTTTTCTGACCTCCTTTTTATTTATCCGGCGTATCCTTCTTTTTTTCTTTTTTCCCGGCTCCTCGTGGTTCAATTTATTCTTTTCAGTTTTTTTTTCTTCTTTTTCAATCTCTTCCACAATCAACTTTCTGATAGGATAAATATCAAAATGATAAAACGGCACCTTAATTTTTATAAAGAATATCTCAACTTCATCGGGAATGAAATTAACCTTTATTAATCCCAACCACTCAAAATAATATTGATTTATGGTTGTATCAATATATAACCTAAACGGTACAAATAATATCCATGCTATAAAAAGTAATACAATAACAGATATTATTAATAAAACCATTTTGCAAATACCTATTTAATATTATTTAATTTCTCCAATACCATTATCACAGTCTCCTTCTGCTCAATAATCTTGTTTAATAGTTCCTCTTTTTGTTTGCTATTCTCTTCAATATTCCTCTTAAGTTCAACGTTACTTGTTTGATATTCAACAATATTCTCCTTTAATTTAACGATCTCCTTTTCAATTTTTTTTCTTTGTTTTTCAAGACTCTTTAAGTGCTTTTTTGCTTCATCCTGAAGTTCTTTATCTCCGCCAATTGATGACATAGATTCTTTCTTACTATCAATTTCGCCCTGTTTCCTCTCCTTATCAACTCCCAAAGAGATTATCTGGGTCTCAGCATTTAAAGAATCACTTTCATTTTGCTTAATCTTTTTTTGAAATGACTCTGTTTGTTTCACAAGCTTTTGCAGATCGCTGTTAAAAGTTTTCAATTCCTTATCTATTTCTTTCTGCTCTTGCTCAACAGCTTTTATATACTCTCCAACTGCAAAATCATGCAAGAAATGTATAATCCCCTCATAAGTTCTTTCATAATTCATATCCTCCAAGTTTCCTACAAAGGAAAAGAAAGAGCTATCAATTTCAAATAGCGAAACTAGTTTTACAGTAGAATCAGCCTGATAAATAGCACTAAAGATATTAATTGGGTTTTTGCTTATTACATCTATTTGAGTATTTTGTATAGTAATTTCGTTATTTTCCTCCAATACTTTCGATTTTGTATTTTGCCGGATAAGTTTAGTCCACGACTTCTTTACATTACCAGATATTGCCTCAGGAATTTCAACAATAAAAGCAGGCCGGTCTCCTTTTGACATTGTTACAATTTTTTCATTGACCACAATTGGAGCTTGTGCAGAAATCTGAAAACTGATTGCTATTCCAGTAAGAACCGCTAAGATAACTGATAATATTTTCATAAAATTATTTTTGGTTGATAAATTTCAATTAATTATTCAGAATTTTCACAACCAGTATTAAGAATAAAAATTCCAACAAACATTATTGCATCAAATAACCTCTACTTTATTGTGAAAAAAAACTTCTGCTAAAATAATACTTTTTTGTAACTCAGGAGAGCACAGTGATTACAATTCTTCTCCTGCCACCTCGGTTACGAAACTCACAGAGATAGATTCCCTGCCAGGTCCCGGGGTTTAGCCTGTGGTTGGAAATAGGAATGGTAACAGACTGTCCGACCAGGGAGGACTTAATATGAGCTGGCATATCATCGGATCCTTCAAACATATGGATATAATGTGCAGCTCCATCAGGGACTAGTTTATTAAAAACTGTTTCAAAATCTGTTCTTACGGTAGGATCGGCATTTTCATTGAGGGTAATCCCGGCGGAAGTATGCTGTATAAAAACGTGCAGAATTCCTTTATCGGGTAAGGGTGGGAGATTCTCCTCAATTAAATGAGTGATCAAGTGAAATCCTCTTGGAAACTCCGGTAATAGAATTTGAGTCTGTTCAACCATAGTTACAAAATTTCATATTCCAATATAAAAACAAAAAAAGGCTATTTCAATAAATGGTAATCCCATAAACCAAAACAGCCCTTTCCTATAAAACCAAAAACTATTTTTTACCCTTCATTTCGGCAACTTTAGCTTTAGCCATTTTCTCAATCATCTCAGTTGTAAGAGATTTAGGTCTTTCGAGCGGATATCCAAGAGCTCTGTCCCAAATAATATTTGCGCTGATACCTATCGACCTTCCAACACCAAACAAAACTGTATAGAAATCGTATTCTTTCACACCATAATGCCATTGAACCACACCAGACTGCGCATCAACGTTCGGCCAGGGATTTTTAGCCTTACCCTGCTCCTTCAATATAGGTGGGGTTACTTTATAAAGCATATCAACATATTTGAATACGCCGTCATCTTTAAGATGTTTAAGGCAAAAATCCCTTTGTAATGTATAGCGTGGGTCGGTTTTACGTAAAACAGCATGACCGAAACCAGGTATAACCTGTCCTGAATTCAAAGTATCCCATACATATTGTTTGATCTCATCTGCTGATGGCACCATATCTTCACCACCAACTCTTTCAATCAGCTCATGGATCCACATAAGCACGTTCTGAGCAGCAAGACCATGTAATGGCCCTGCCAGACCGTTAATCATTGCCGAAATTGCAAGATAAATATCTGATAATGAACTGGCAACCAAATGTCCGGTATGAGCACTTACATTACCGCTTTCGTGATCACTATGAATAATAAAATGCATTCTTGAAACATCGTCATAGGGTGGTGGAATACCCATCATATGGGCAAAATTACCACCAAAATCAAGTGACGGATTGGACAGAATTCTGTTACCGCCACGGTAGAGTTTCGCATAAATATATGCAGCTATTTCCGGCAATTTTGCTAACAGATTTAGTGAATCTTCATACATCGGATCCCAATAATCTTTCTTGGAAATACCTGCATTATATTTTTTAGTAAAAAATGACTCACGGTGCATAGCAACAATAGCCGCCGAAAAGACAGTCATAGGATGACTACAGCAAGGCATTGAATCAATAAGTTCATAAACATATCTTGGAACAATTCTCCTTTTGCTGAATTCATCCACAACATCGGAAACTTCACTATCAGAAGGAATATCGCCTGTTAACAGCAAATAAAAAAGACCTTCAACATATGGCATCTCAGCACCTTTTGGTTTTGGAAGTTTTTTAACCACATCAATAAGAGGATATCCTCTGTATCTAATACCATCATTCGGATCGAGGTACGAGATGTCGGTCACCATACTTTTTATCCCACGCATTCCACCGATAATCTGGCCAACAGTAACATTGTCAATCACAACATCGCCGTACTCCTTTATCAGGCGCTGAGTACGTGGGCGCTGTTGCTCAATCTTTGTATATAATCTTTCTTTTAACGTTGACATAATAAAAATATTTTAAACTGGCAAAATTGCCCAATTAGATTAATTTCTTCTGTAAATTTTCGTCCAAAGCATTCAAAAAACCTTCAGTCGTCAGATAGTCACTATCGGTCATCCTATCGCCTTTTACAAGCAGGGCAAGGTCTTTTGTCATTTGTCCACCTTCAACGGTTTCAACACAAACCTGCTCAACAGCAAGTGCAAAATCAATAAGTTTTTGATTGTTATCCAATTTACCACGATGTTCAAGACCACGAGTCCAGGCAAAAATCGAAGCAATGGGGTTAGTAGAAGTGGCTTTCCCCTGCTGGTGTTGACGATAATGGCGTGTAACGGTACCGTGAGCCGCTTCTGCTTCAACAGTTTTTCCGTCAGGTGTAACCAATACTGATGTCATAAGACCAAGAGAACCAAATCCTTGCGCTAAAATGTCGGATTGTACATCTCCATCATAATTTTTTGTAGCCCAAACAAATCCTCCTTCATTTTTTATTACCTGTGCGACCATATCATCAATAAGGCGGTGTTCGTAATAAATTCCTTTGGCTTCATATTGATCTTTAAAATCGCGATCATAAATTTCCTGGAAAATATCTTTGAACATTCCGTCATATTTTTTTAGAATGGTATTTTTTGTGGATAGGAAAAGGTTTTGTCCTTTATCCAAAGCCATATTAAAGCACGACATTGCAAAACCACGAATAGATTCATCTGTATTGAACATCGACATTGCCACGCCATCTCCCGCAAAATTATACACTTCGTATTCCTGAACCTCTCCTCCATTATCTGGTTCAAATTTAATAGTCAGCTTACCTTTCCCTCTGGTAACAAAATCTGTAGCCCTGTACTGATCGCCAAAAGCATGACGTCCGATAATAATAGGTTTTTTCCAACCCGGTACCAGACGGGGAACGTTTTTCATCAAAATAGGCTCACGGAAAACGGTTCCACCAAGAATATTACGGATGGTTCCATTCGGTGATCTCCACATTTCTTTCAAATCAAACTCTTCAACCCTTTGTTCATCAGGTGTAATGGTGGCACATTTTACGCCAACATGATATTTTTTAATGGCATTAGCTGCATCAATTGTTATCTGATCATTAGTTTCGTCTCTTTTTTGAATACTTAAATCGTAATACTTTAAGTCAATATCAATA
>JAUVIX010000131.1 GCA_030592565.1 Chlorobiota bacterium | reverse complement strand
GGGTCTGCTGAAAAAGTCTGTGCTGTATCAGATATGAGGCGCGCAAGGCTAAATTGTATATGAATACTATAAAGCCGAAGCCAACGAAGTAGATGATATGGCACAGGCTAACAAAAAAATGCAAGGTTTATTACACATTCTCTGTAAAAAGCTTACACTTTGTTACTGAATAGATGTTATATATAATTGTGTAATAGCTATGTAGGTGTTTTTCAGCAGACCCTAAGTGGTTAGCGGCTACCCAAACCGCAAATGGATTGCAACAATGTTCCGATGCAAAAGCCTGCCTAACGACATTTACCAATGACATGTTTCTCTCTATCTTCCTGTTATTTAAGTTCTTCCCTTTTAATCTCCAATTCGGCCACCTGAAAAATTTCCAGGGTCTCTTCATTAAAGATATAGGCAATCACGTTGAGATTGGTAGTCTCGGTGAGCCACTCCTCATTTATTACATAATAAAACTGATTTGTGTATGTCTCACCTACAGCTATTGAGCCATCTTCTGTTATGTATCCGCCGAAAGTTCCGTTAACAGCATCTCTCAATACATTATGGTGCTCATAGTCTTCCCAGTCAGGTTTAGGGCCTATACTTTCATTGCTGTTTCTCTGAGGAGAAATGATATTGTCTTCGGCAAGATAAACGGCAATTTTATACTTTCCCTCAAGAGGCTGCTTAAAAGTTGATGATACATCAATTAAAACTGCTTTCTTATTTGGGAAATAGGTATTTTTTAATTTTATATCAATAACATTCTCTTTTGCCATTTCAATCTCTATGGCAGCTTCCCAGTCACCTGTTATGTAATAAAGAATCATATTACCATTATATTCAACCCTGTCCACTGGACCGGACGGGTTAGCCGGTTGATTGAAAAAATTAAAGAGCTCATCACCAGCAGGACACCTTAAATCAGCTGTGTAAAGGCCTGTATTATCGGGATCAGCCTGGAAACCTGCATGCACAGCGTAGATTACAAGTCTTTCATTGTAATCTTCTGACCATTGATGTGCTGCTAATGCTGCTGTGGGGCAGTTCACACAATGATGGCCTGTGAAGTCTTCGAGCAGAACCTGCTTTTGAGTTACCAAAACAGAATCAGCAAAGAATAGCGTATCATTGATATCCTCAGGTATATTTTGAACATTAACCACCTTAAGAGGTTCGTCTATTTTATCACAAGCAGTCCATCCAATCAGGATAACAGCTGCAATCAGAATAAAGGAGAAATTATATTTCATAATTTTAAACAATTATTATTCACACACTAAAAAGAACTAGTCAATGTTATGGTCAAACCAGTAGAGTTCGGAACATAACGGCAAACACCACCGACGCATAAAAGACCTTCACGTTGTCGTCCATAACGAACTGCAATACGTGTTGTTTTTTCAGTATATCCGATTGCAACATTATAATAATGGACTTTCATATTGCTATTTTCATTACCGTAATTCCATTCGTCCATCACCGCAAATGACCATTTTGGAGCAACATTATATTCGAGGGTCATAGCTGCCCAGTTTCCTTTATCTTCCTTTGTCCATAAGCCTTGCATTTCTACTCTGAGTGATTTCTTGCGAGTAAATTTATAAGTCATATCCAGGACTCCTATGTGTGCATAGACCAATTCGCTTTTGTCATAAATTTCATCTTCTATTACGTGTTTATTATAGGTTTGATTATAATAAACGGCTTTTGCCTTAAATGTTTTATTGAATTTATGCTCAAGCTTTACACTCAGGTCTCTATAAAACGGAATATCTCCTAATGAGAAGAAATTGGATTTATAGCCGATTGTTCCTGTTGAGTCAATAGGTATTTCAGGAGATATTGCCTCTTTTTTAATTGAATTTGCCATCGAGTAATTAACCGTAATAGTTGTACCGTATTTTCCTCCCAATTTTGATTTTTTTGGGATTGTGTAAATTACCTCACCCTGTAGCCCGAATTCGCCATTAGGCTGTGTTGCATACGGATACATTGCCGCAAAGCTGTATTGATGGACTTTTGTTATTGCCGGTAGATAGTTAATGTCGAGCATCGGTGGATTTCCAGATTCGGTTAATTTCGATTTATAGCTCATATTATTGATCCACTTTGTTGAAAGAAAAATTCCTAAACCCTTTCTGGAATAGGATACAGTTGAGTATAATGCCTGCCCTTTAAGATATATATAGTTGTTTGTTGCATTTGGGTCATTTCCTTTTTCGGCATATTCACCATAAAAACTAAATCCACCGTTAGACAGGTTCATTCTTGCTGCCCAGCTTCCTACATTATGCGGCAAATTATACTGATATGTTGTTTTTCTAACCCAGTTTGAGGTGTCAGAACCTGAAATAACCGTATAAGCCGAGTCTCTGGAGAAACCCATTGTAGGGACTTTTTCATATTTACTCACAAAGCTACCACCAAGAGTTATTTTTGTTTTGGCATCATTCATTCCTCCGAACATATCATTTAAGTAGAAGTCGCCGTCTATTCCTTTGATAATTCCTCTGCTGCCAGGAGTATAGGGTTCCCAAAAATACCTCTGAACTCCAACAAGGCCTTTGATCAGGACACCTTTTGCAGGTGAATATTTAGCATTGAAGCCGTAAATATTATTGTCATATCCAAGAGTCCATTCCTCCCATCCCCTTAATATCAGCCCGCTGCCAAATTGCTCGTAAAAATGGCCTGCTGTCATTTCAAGATTGCCGATTTTGTAATTAACATTCCAATAAGGAACACCAATGCCTTCATATCTGTTGTCGTATCCTATCATTGGATTCAGGAAGCCTTCGACACGCATATAAGCACTGAAATTTCCATTTGTATATCTCACGTTTGTGAAACCATTCATACCGAATTTCTTGTAGTTAAGTGTTGAATCGGTTATGCCAAGTTTGGAGTCTTCAGAGTAAATCTGAGCATCAATCTGCGTATTTCCTGTTACTTGTGATCCTTCCAGAAAACTTTGTGAAAACGAAAGAAGAGGAAGAAAAGATAATGCCAGTAGGAGTCCCGGGGAAAAAATTTTGTGTTTCAATTTGCCGTCCTTTTAAAAGTTAAACATCTTGTATCTGATTTTGATAGTGTGGAGTTACCCTATTTTATATCTCCTCCATTAATAAGTTTTTCAACTATTTCAATGTATTCATCTTCGTCTCCATCAAGATAGCCAACGTGTTGCCACACTATTTCATTGTTGCCGTTCAGAATGAAAGTATGAGGAGGTACGTTTACACCCATAGCTCTTTTAAAGTCTCCGTTTATATCAAGCAGAAAATCAAACTCCCAGCCTTTACCATTCACAAATGGCTGAACCCTGCTGCTTGATCTTGAATTGTCGATGGATACAGAATACAATTTTACTCCTGTTTCGTCAACCCAATCTTCATAAACGTCATTGATTGCATCGTGTTCTTTAATGCAAGGCTTGCACCATGTAGCCCAGAAACAAATAATAACAGGCTTTCCGTCATTCGAAATTTCGGCTGTGTTGAACATAGTCCCTTCTAAGGTTCTAACTTCAACAGAAGGAAGCTTCTGGCCCGTATTTTTTTTATCCTGAGAATAAACTGCCGTTACAAAGAGTACCAGCAGACCGATCAGCATTAATTTTTTCATATGTTTGATTTTATTTGTTTGCATCTTGAATAATTAAATAATTCTATAACTACCAATCCATAAAAAGAACTAAACGACAACTGTTTTTCAGACAAATCAGGTTTTAATAAAGTTGCTTTAAAAAGTAATATAATTACATCAATATGTAAACTTCAAGTATTTTAGCTTCTCCAACAGGATGAAGTTCTACCTCCTCAAAAATGGCAGGAAGTAACAGAGCTTCTCCTTTTTTCACTGTAACCACTTCATCTTCATATTTTAAATCAAATTCGCCTTCCACACAAAGGTGTATAATAAAGGAGTCGAGTTCGCTGTAATCCTTTTTAATCGCCTGTGTTAAATGAATGATGTTAGTCGTGAAATAGGGACTCCCAACCAGTTTAACGGTTTCATTTGCTTTATCTTCGTATTCTGTTTTATAATCTTTGTAAACATTATAGTCTATTGCTTCAACGGCAAGTTCGGTATGCAGCTCCCTTGAAAACCCGGCCACATCAATTCTGTCCCAATCGTAAATTCGGTATGTTGTGTCAGAGGTTTGCTGAATTTCGGCAAGCAACAATCCTGGCCCGAGAGCGTGAACCCTGCCGGCAGGTATATAAAAAACATCACCACTTTTGGCTTTTTCGAAATTCAGGATTGATTTGAGGGTTTTGTTTTCAAGATGTTGCAGGTATTCCTCTTTGTCAACTTTCTTTTTGAACCCACTTATTAGTTCAGCACCTTCATCAGCCTGGAGAACATACCACATTTCGGTTTTTCCCATACCTTCATTGCGCTTTGCTGCCAGCTCGTCATCAGGATGAACCTGAATGGAAAGCCAGTCATTTGCATCAATGAATTTTACAAGAATCGGGAATTCATTTCCGAATATTAGGAATATCTTCTCTCCCACAAGGTCGCCCATATATATCTCTACGATATCATTTAGGTCGTTGCCAGCCAGCCAGCCGTTTAGTATTTCTGTTTCATTATCTTCAACACCAGAAAGCACCCAGGCCTCACCACAGTTGGGTAGGGGAGAGAAATCCATATTCATAGTGGACTGTATTTTATTACCTCCCCAAATTTTATCTTTGTAGATGGGTTTGAATTTTAGCGGATAGAGTTTGCTCATATTAATAATATATATTTTAGAGGCCAAAAATAGTAAAATGAATGAAATGACAGGAAAAATTCTGAATTGGAAATCCAAGTAACTTAGGGATAGGTGCAAATAAATTTATAGAGACAAAATATAAATAGCAAAAGATTTATATAGCACAGTGGATTTAGAGAGATATTTGTACTTTTGTTTTTTATAAATAAGTTGGTTGCAAGCATAATTAACAATATGAATACTATTTTCCGTTTTTTAATATTTACTTGTTTTACAACATCATTATATGCTCAGGACATAGCAATTATAAAAACAGGGGATAATTATATTGTCTCAATAAAAAATAATGATAAATCTTTATTATCATCGCCTAGTGAAGGTCTATGGTCCATAGCTACAGCCTGGGAAAACGGTTGGCCGTCAAACTGGCAACATGTTCAAATTACCAAAGTAAGAGACGTTGGCGAGTGGAAAGAAGTTACAGGGAAACTGGTTTTACCCGAAGGAGAATGGTTCTTAAAAGATTATTATAAAAAAGAAGGTACTAAAATAAAATGTATCCGCCGTTTTGAATGGAACGGAGAAAAAACCCTTGACCATGTTACATTGTCTGTACGTTGGATTGTCCCCTCTTCAAATGCTAAACCATTTTTACCCGGAATACTTTATTACGGAAATCCATCTGGAGAAAAATATGGAAAAAATAATGTAGCAACCTACCATCAACAACCTGGAGATGAAGCCATATTTGAAGAACACCGATACCCAATGCCTTTTTCCAGTGTTGAGTGGAAAGGTAATGGTCATTTTTATGGAGCTGCACTACACTCTATACCAAGTCCTGTTTATAAAGGAAATCACTATGATCAATGGTGGTCATTGGGACTAAAAACAACAGATGTCCATACAGAATTGATAATGCTTTCAGGTCCTGTCACCTATAACGGCCAAAGAAATATTGTAAAAGCTCTGCAAGATTCTAGTTTAACCTATGGGGATACCTACATCAAGGTAACCCCAAAAACGGTTATTGAAAAAACTTTTTATTTAGAAACATACCCGATTCTTGAAAAGGGTTCTGGTTTTCAAAAGCCAATAAATACTTCCATTAATTTATTCAAACCCTTTTATACGGATGACCTGCCAGGTTATGACGAAATTATAAAATTAAAATATCGTTTCACCGATTCTCGTTGGATTGAAAGTAAGGATTATGCAGGATATAATATGTTTCCTTCATTTGCAAAACCACAAATTGTTTTGGGTTGGGCCGGACAATGTGAGGCACCAGCTTATGCAATGCTAGTATTGGCTAATGAACTCGATGATAACCAGGTTTGGAGTAAGATACAACGTTCTCTGGATCATATTTGCACTTCTCCCATCGACGATGATGGTTTTTGCGTTATTTATGATGTAAATACAAACACGTGGTTTGGAAAGGATCCTGTTTCACAAGGACAAGCCATGAATAGTATTGCTTTGGCTATAAAAGAAGGAAGAAAAAACAAAAGAGTAAATACTACAAAATGGGAGGTGTTTCTGAAAAAATCTGCTGATATCTATTCCAAACGAATTTTATCTCAAACTTGGAAACCTATAAACACTGCCGAGGCTTTTTTTATCTCTCCCTTAATTGCTGCTTCTCAATTATTTAATAATAATGAATATAGAAAATCTGCAATTAAAGCCGCAGATTACTATGCTTCCCGGCATTTAGACATGGAAGAGCCTTATTGGGGTGGAACTTTAGATGCTACCTGTGAAGATAAAGAAGGGGCTTGGGGAGCTTTTCAAGGTTTTTTGACTACATACGAACTTACCAAAGATATAAAATATTTGAAATATGCAAAACATGCATGTGATGTAACATTAAGTTATACAGTAGTTTGGGATATACCACTCCCTGCGGGCCGACTAGCGGATCATAATTTCAAAACAAGAGGTTGGACAGGTGTGTCTGCACAAAATCAACATTTAGACGTGTATGGTGTTTTAATAGCACCTTCTGTATATAAAATGGGGATGTATTCAGAAGATGAATCGTTAAAAAAACTTGCCAAAACAATGTTCCTGAGCTGCGGACAAATGATAGATCCAACAGGAGCACATGGCGAACAAATACAAGAAACTAATTTTGCTCAGCAAGGTGAAATGAATGATGTATATAAACTTCGTGGCGGTTATTCTGAAAGTTGGACTGTGTTTTGGATAACAGCTCATTTTTTGCATGCAGCTGCTCAATTCAAAGAAATGGGAGTTAGCTTAAAATAACCCAGATCTTTCGGATTTGTAAACTTGTCCGTCTGGATACGAAAGCAAATATTCGAGGATTTTCAATCCCTAACAGGATTTTTTATTGAACTTTTTATGAATCCTTTTTCCCCTGTGGTCATATTATTTTATCTACTTTTGATTTTCATTATTTACAATGACTAAATGGATAATCTAATATTTGGCATACTTGTCATTCTTTTATGTTCCGTTGGATATTTCTATTCCTGGAAATTCCAGGCAAGGAACAATTATAAAATTGCTGTTCTTCTTTTGTTGCTTTGTGGTCTGATGCTTCGTTTTTATACTTCAGCAGACTTGTTCTTACATGTCTGGGATGAAAGATATCACGCATTAGTGGCAAAAAATTTTATTCAGCACCCTTTGATACCTACACTTTATGAAAATCCTATTCTATCATTTGATTTTAAAAACTGGGCAGGAAACCATATCTGGTTACACAAACAACCACTGCCTTTATGGGCAATGGCAGGTAGTATGTGGCTGTTTGGCGTCAATGAAATTGCTTTGCGCCTTCCATCAATAATTTTAACCACAGTCGGAATTTGGCTTACGTTTTCAGTCGGTAGCTACTTTTTTAATAAGAAGGTTGGCTTTTTGGCAGCATTTTTTTACTCTGTTAACGGGCTAATAATTGAAATGACCGGAGGCAGAGTAGCAACAGACCATATTGATGTTTTCTTTTTATTCTTTATTGAACTTGCCATTTTCTTTAGTATTCAGTTTGCAAAGAAAAGGAATACAGCTTTTAATATTCTTGCAGGTGTAAGTATTGGAGCTGCTATTTTATCCAAGTGGCTACCGGCCTTGATTGTTCTTCCGATCTGGCTGCTAATTGTGTTTGATTCTGGAAATTTCAGACCAAAAACAATTATTTTTCAATTTATCATTTTGTTAATGTTCTCTATTGCTGTTTTTCTACCATGGCAACTTTATATTTTTAAAACATTTCCATTGGAAGCAGGGTGGGAAGCTAGCTTCAATTTAAAGCATATTACAGAAGTTCTTGAAGGACAAACAGGACCTTTTTATTATTTCATTGAGAAAATAAGAATAAATTACGGAGAACTGATTTATTTGCCATTACTTTGGTTTCTATGGATGTCTCTAAAAAAGCCCATAAACCTAAAAAATATTGCTATTGTTATCTGGTTTCTGATCCCCCTTCTTTTTTTCTCATTTGTGAAGACAAAAATGCAGGCATATATCTTATTTACAAGTCCTGCACTATTTATAATGACTTCTGCTTTTTATTTTGCACTATCTGATTATAAAAAAAACCACAAGCTAAAATGGGTTTTCAATCTTATATTATTTCTTTTGTTAGCTCTGCCGGTAAGATACACAATTGAAAGAATCAAACCATTTGAAAAAAGAGATAGAAATCCGCAATGGGTAGCAGATCTGAAAAAATTTAATGAGAGAAAAGTCAGCAAGGGTATATTGCTTAATTATGATAAACCGATTGAAGCAATGTTTTATACGAATCTTACAGTATATTCAGAGATTCCTGACGCCAATGTTATCAACGAATTAATTGAAAAAGGATACACTGTATTTATCAATAACACTGGCAATATTCAGGATAATATTAGAGCGCTGAAAATAGAAATTGTTGAATTTGAAATCGAATAAACAACAAAGTGTATTTTTTGCAGAATTCAAAAACTAAGATTATTGTGAACACTTAAAATATAATCATACCTTTGCTGTATATATGATGAAAGGCATTGGTTGGATATGAGAAATTTGATTAAAAGAAACCTAAACGGTAAGATTATATTACTTCTTTTCATTGCGACCGGTATAATTTATACAATTATGCTGACAATTACAGTTCCAAAAGTGATAAGCTTTTCTGGTGGGATGAAAATATTAGATATGATTCCAACCGGATACAATGCAACATATGTAAACACTCTTTTAGATGCCCTTGGCGAAAAAGGAAGAAATGCTTATCTATTTAATCAAATTCCACTGGATCTAATTTTCCCTTTACTTTTTGGTGTTAGTAACTGTTTGATTTTTGCATTTGTTCTTAAAAAACTTGGAAAATTAGAAAGCTATTTATTCTATCTGTGTTATCTGCCTGTTATTGCCGGATTTTTTGATTATTGCGAGAACATTGGAATAATAACTCTATTAACAAGCTATCCCGACAATTCAGATATATTGGCACAGACCACAAATGTATTTTCGATCCTAAAAAGTACATCTATAACTATCTATTTTGTCATTTTG
>JAUVIX010000149.1 GCA_030592565.1 Chlorobiota bacterium | reverse complement strand
ATAAAAGGATTCTGACCTAATGAAAAAGTAATACCCAGTTGCTGGTAAGCAAAGTTCAGTGAATCAACCTGTCCCTGACTGGTAAGTACCAAACCATTGTAAGGAATTTTTGTATTCATATAAGTAAAATAAGGAGCAGCCATAATATCAGGGATGTTTGCAATAATACCTTTAGCATCTGCTATAGTAAGGTTTGTTAAAATAATATTCAAATAATATGCAAAAGATTGCTGCCCTGTGATAGTATCACCTGTTCCACCCCCGGCAGCGTATCCAAGAACATCATTATTTCCAATCCATAGTGAGAAAAATGTAGGGCCTTTTGCAACTGCATCACCAATAACCGTAGCATCATCAGCGGTTGCAAAACGAGCATAATAAGGATTTGCAAGCCCTACAGGAACACCTGCAGGATTACCATATCCCGGAGCAAGAAGGTGAAAAGATTTTGCACCTGGAACTCCCAAGTTGTTCACAGTGTACCCGACTGGTCCGTAGAGGATAGGCTCTCCTTGTGCAGGAACAGGTCCCATTGAAATGTTTCCAAGGCAGTCTGGCTTATCTTTGATAAGAATTAATTTTCCATCCAACACACCATATTCACTTTCAACAACTGGTTGAATAAATTCTCCGCCACCTGCTTTTTTCATTTGTGCTGCAATGATGTTTGGGTATGAATTAGCCTGACTTGATTTGTATAATGAACTATTGGAATAACCGGCTGTAAGAGAGTTTCCGACCGCTACATAGGTTGAGAAATCGGCACTGCCGGATGAGTATGTAAACTCGTCTTTTATTTCGGGTTGGCAAGCAAAAAGCAACCCTAATAAACTGAATAATAAAATATATCTGTATTTCATGATTTTCATAATATTTAAGATTAGAAACTATAACTTACACCAAGTCCGGGAATAAATGCCATTGATTTATATGTTCCACCAAAATTATCCGGCTCGTACATTTTTACAGACTCATTACCGCTTAGCTGCAGGTAACTCAGGTCAATACTTAGTCCTTTAACAGGCATAATTGACAGCCCTACTGTCCAGCCAATCTGGTCAAGACTAACCGTCTCAGGACTGAAATATTTTTCGTTCGTAGGTGTGGGATCATAATAAACACCGACTCTTGCAATAATTTTGTCCGAAATATTGTATTGTCCTCCCAGTCTTAAGATAACACTGTTGCTATACTCTCTCGGGCTTCTGGAATCTGCAAGAAGCTCATTGTTCTCTTTAAAGTCAACAATGAGTGAATCATAAACTCCCCAGAATACATAATCAAATTCGAAGGCAAGCATCAGCTTTTCAGTAACCTGATATGATAACCCGATATCAAGATTAGCGGGTAAAGGAAGCGTTGCATCAAAGTTTCCGGATGAAGGGAAATAGTCGCCAAGAGATGAAGGGATTTTGGTGAACTTTGTATCACCGTTTTCAACCTTCATGTCAATTTTTGAACGATAGTCAATACCAATATTGAGTTTTTCAGTGGCTTTGTAAAATATACCAACATTAAACCCAAAGGCAATAGTTGATCCTATCATATTAAACTCTCCATTAACAGGATCGGGTAATGCTTTATTTATTTCAACCGAACCTGAGACTATGTCAAGACCAGCACCAATACCGAGCTTATCTCCAATTTTATAAGCAATCGTCGGCTGAATATAAATAGCAGCCAATGAAATATTTTGAACCAGATAGCGACCATCCCAATTGTCATCCCAAGCCGAAGAGCTGCCATAGGGAGTATTCACACTAACCCCTACACTAAGGTCGTCAGTAACTTTATATGCACCATAAAAATAGAATGGTGTACTTGTTGGGTTGTCAGTTCTGGCCTGATAATCTGAATTATTTGCCTGGAAAACAACTTTTGAAAAAATCCCGCTTGCTCCAATTGAAAAGTCAGCCTTGTTAGGCATAAATGACAATGAGCCGGGATTGTAAAACATACTACTGGCACCGAAGGCAAATGGGGTGCCAATTAAACCGATACCGGTCTGTTTTTGGCCTTGTAGCCTGACCTGGTATCCACCTGCAAATGAACTGGCAGCTACAAAGGATATTAGTAGAGCCAAAAGTGATAGTTTTCTCATAAAACCTAATTTTAATGATTAATTTTTGCGGGCAAAGATATAACTTTTTGTTAAACAATTAAGATTGATTAAAAATAAGAGGGTTTTGGAAAATCTTTTGTCTGAAGTAGGTTTAGTATAATAGATAAATCTTTGTCTTTTTTTTCCACCCTGCGTCATATTTGCTCTTAGCAAAATAGATCAGTAGGTCTGCACTATACTTTGAATCTGTAAAAAAGATTTTTTTGTCAGCATCATATTTACTGTCAGTAAAAAACCAAATACCTTTATTGCCGGTTGCATCATATTTGCTGTCGGCCTTGAAAACAATTAGGTCAGCATCATATTTGCTACCTACAACAAAAACAGTGAAATCAGCATCATATTTACTATCACAGGAGTATATCTTTTGTGATTTTAGAAGAAGGGGGAGTTGTACAATTACTGCAAGTACTAAAATGGGTAGAACTATATTTTTCATCTGTCTCAAAATTTGGAATGCTTTGTAATATGTTTTTTCTGTTTTTATACAAAAATAGTTCCAGATTCCATTAAAACTCTAAATAGAAATCTTTTGTGACCAATTTGTATTCAGTTGAATAGGAATTGTCATCATTTCGCACAATGATTATTTCTTTCTTAACTGCATCCGGTTTTGAAGTGCTGAACTCCATAATTACTCTTGAGGGAGGTTTTGACTGTTTTGGATATATTGTTAATTGTCTGACGCAATGAAAGCCATTTTCAGTCGAAAGGTCATTTATAAATGCAGCATCGCTTTCGGGTACAATTATGCAGTATTTTCCTGATCCAGCAATTATTTTCCTGATGCCTCTTATTAAATCCTGATAAGGTAGCAGGTCGTTATGCTTTGAGATGTTTTTTAGTTGCTTAGGCGATTTTAGGCTGTTTGTAAAAAATGGGGGATTGCTTACTATCAGGTCATAGCTTTCTGAACAGAGAGATGAATATTCCTGAAAAGAAGACTGAATTGCTTTTAACCGTGTTGCCCATCGGCTATTTGTGAAATTTAATACTGCATCTTCGACAGAGCCTTTATGAATATCCAGACCTGTGATATTTGCTTCTGATCTTTGAGCAAGCATAAGAGAAATTATACCGGAACCTGTGCCAATATCCAGAATCTTCTTTTTGCCTGAAACCTCTACCCAGGAACCAAGTAAAACAGCATCGGTGCCAACTTTCATGGCACTGTTTTCATCTGAAACACTAAAATGTTTAAAGTTGAAAGGCTTTCGTTTATCCATTTGATAATATAGAAGTAATTTATTGTTGAGTGTATCAAGATTAATACTCTCTAACTAAATGTCAGGATTCATTCAATAACCAATTCATTGCTACCTTCTCGCTATAAAATATCTTAAATTCGTAATTCTCAATTTTGATTAATTTTTCAAAAAGGATTACAAAAGCAGTTTCGTAAGGTTGATCAACCAGTATGGCTTCTCTGATTTGTATGTATTTTCGGATTGCTGTTTTAACCTTATTATAGAAAATATCAATCTCATCGGGTTTTGTTGTACAGCTTGTTCCTTTACAATCTATTAAGACATTGAGCTTTCTGGGAAAGGAATCATTTTCAATTATTGTATTATAATGCTTTAGCATATCCTCAACACCAATGACTCCTTTTGTCATAGTAAGTAAGATATTTTTTTCGTAATCATAGTCGAGTGTCAGCATACCGATACATAGTTTTAGTAGACTCAAATATTGAGTAACAAAAATTTAGCTGTTTCAGATTCGGGATTTTGCAACTATTGATTGCAAATATAATAAAAAAATAATAGAGTAGAGCAGGAAATCACAAATAAATGTCAATCAAGCCGTCGGGAGCTTCAATTTCAATTATTCTGTTTGCCCTGTCAACCTTTTTTATAATACTATCAGCAACAGGTATCAGAATTTCTTTTTCATTGTATTTAATAATAAACAGTGCCTGGGCAGCCTGTTCAATAAAACTTTCAATTTTGCCGATATTGCCATTAGTGGCATCCACAACATCAAATCCAATTACTTCGTGGTAATAGAATTTGCTACCTGAAAGTGGCGGAAGAAAGGACAGTGGGAGGTAAAGATCCTGGCCGGTCAATATTACAGCCTGATCTTCAGAGTCAATATCTTCCAGTTTGACAAATGCGGATTTATTATCTTTTATCTGAAGGCCGTTTATGGCAAATGGAATTAGTTCTTCATTTATTTCAACAAATACAGCTTCAAGGTCTTTGTAATAGGATATATCGTCAACATCAAAAAAAACACCAGGTTACCTTTGTAACCTGATGTCTTTTTTATTTTTCCGAGATAGTAGAAGTCATCTCTGTTCATAACCGAAGCTTTATAAATTATTAGCCATAAGGCCGGGTTTTTATCTACTTAGCCTTCTTCTCTTCTTCCTTCTTCTCCTCTTTTATTTCCTCTTTAGCTTCCTCTTTCACTTCTTCTTTCACTACTTCTTCCACTATTTCCTCCTTTACAACTTCTTTTACAACTTCCTCCACTACTTTGACTTCCTCTTTCAGTTCTTCTTTAGCTTCAGCGATTTCCTCAGCAGCAGCTTCAACTTTTTCTATTTCTTCCTCAGCCTCCTCAGCAGCCTCTTCAGCTTTTGCTTTTTCTTCTATACCAAGCTCAACAGCTCTTTTTGCTGCAAGTTCTTTAGCTCTTTCTTCATTTATTTTTCTTTCAGCGTCAAGACGTTTTTTCTTTTCATCTTTTTCCGATAGGACATTACTTTTAACCTGATTAGCAATTTTTTCCTGTTTTTCTTTCAGCCAGGTTTGAAATTTAGCCTCAGCCTGCTCTTCTGATAAGGCTCCTTTTTTTACTCCTTTCAGAAGATGGTTTTTAAACATAACACCTTCGTGTGATAAGATAGTCCTGACAGTGTCAGTTGGCTGAGCACCGGCTTGAAGCCAGTATAAAGCCCTGTCGAATTGTAGCTTGATGTCAGCAGGATTGGTGAGGGGGTTGTAAGTGCCAATATTTTCAATGTATTTCCCGTCACGTGGTGCACGACCATCCGCAAATACTATGTGATAAAAAGCTTGTTTCTTTTTACCTCTTCTCTGCAGTCTAATTTTTGTTGGCATAATCTAATGATTAAATGTTTTTAAATAAAATAGTTACCATAATAAATTCTCCTTTTTAAAAGGGGTGCAAAAGTCTGAATAATTTTTGAAATAACAAAGAATTTACTTTTTTATTTTTTCAAGATATCTATTCTGCTGATATCTGCCATTCTCAATACCTGAGATCAGATAAATGATATAGATGAGTTAAATGGTGGATGAGAGAAATTTGCCTTTTTTAGTTCAGATTATTAGAATTAGCTGGTGTCAAAATATTTCAAATCCTTTGAAAGAAAATTTAGGATTTACTTGACATCAGGGGTTATATATATTATCTTTGTCAGTATGTTAACCTATGTTCGCAAATTCATTTCATTTGATTAATAAAAGCGTAAGGATTATAAGTGGCAAGATTGTAGCCTATTAATAGTTGGACTGTTAAAGAAAAATTTGTTGTAAGATCGTAAATAGACATTTGAGTAGATTTGGATTGAGATAAAGAAAACTCAAGGTATTAACATGAAAGGAGGCAATTAAAATACTGAGAGATAGTATTAACTGCAAATTATTAACTAACTTTTAAAAAAAGAAAACTATGAAACATTCAAATTTATTAATTTTATTTATTGGGCTAACCATTATCTTTTCTGGTTGCTCAAAAGACAACTCTTTGATTACTGACTTAGACCAAAGTGATCAGATAACAAACTCTTTGAAAGCAGATAAAATTTCATTTACCGGCACATCAATACCTGCTGGCCTTCCTGTAGGAGGTGATACAACTTATCTGCCGAATGGTAAGGTACTAATAAAAGGGGTGACTGCTGATTGGTATGATCATTCTGATTCTTGTGGAGGAATGATTACCGGGCCATCTTTTTGGACAGTGAACTCATTGACTAACCCGGATGGCAGCGCAAAAATGTGGGGAAAGGCTGAGATTACTGTGAATGGTGGAGATTGCACTGGAACATGGCAGTTGTCGTGGCATGGATATCTAACCCCATACGCAGATGGTAGTGGAATAGAGATAATATGTGATGCTAATGGTACAGGCAAAGAAGGTGACGTGAAGGGAATGGTTGGTAAATGGACATACACTATGAATTTTGTTTTTGATGATCCTTCGACTTTTTTCTACGCAACCGATGGTTATATTAAATAAATGCTTGAGAAATTACAGAAGTATCTGGACTGACTAATTATGTACAATTAAAAAAGGTAAACACACAAGTGGTCCGACAATATTTGGACAACTTGTGTGTTCTGTCCTTTAAAAAATAGATATTGACTTTCATATAGCAGGCGGATAATCAGGGATTATTCTTTTGTTATTAACTAGTTGAATTAAGCCTGATGTTGCTCACGCAACAGGTCGTTAATGGTTTTAACCGGATTGAAAGTGCTAACCGGAACCTCAACGAAAATTGTTATCCAGTTTGCCATTGCTCCGTTCCATAATCCGGGGAGTTCCTGAGCTTTGATATCTCTTCCATCCTTTGATTTTATGGAGATAAAGCCCGTTTCAGTATCTATAAATTGTTTTAGGTTAAGGCGCTCTCCTTTATAGTTTTTTATTCCGCAAACCAAATCAACGGGATTGAAATGTGTTGCAGATTGGGATATCTCCTTTTGCTCGGGATTACTCTGGTCAATCTGTGATGACTCTACAATTTGCAGAGACACCTGGCTTTTTGAGTTTCTAACCCAGAAAGGGCCTCCTCCCGGTTCGCCTTCATTTTTTACCATTCCGCAAACACGAACAGGCCTGTTCAATTGCGTTATAAGGAAATTTTGTTTCTCCGTATTACTGAAGCTGTCGAATACTTCAGGGTATGAAATATTAAGCTCTTTTTGAGCGAAAGCTTTTATCTCTTCAATTATTGAATCTTCAACCGGATTCTTCTCAAGTTCCTTTAAGTATTCAAATGACTTTTGCTGAACCGATAACAGCAATCCACCAAGTACCTTTTTATATCTGGCGGTATCACCTTTCATTCTGTCGGGAACAACATTGTCAATGTTTTTTATAAAAACCAGATCAGCATCCAGCTCGCTTAAATTTTCAATCAAAGCACCATGACCTCCAGGCCTGAAAATCAGATTACCATTACTGTCTCTGAACGGATTATTGTTCATGTCAACAGCGATTGTGTCGGTTGAAGGTTTTTGAATTGAAAAAGAAATATCGAAAGAGACACCTGTTGCATTCTCATATTTTTTCTTTAGTGTCTCTACCTCTTTCCTGAAATTGTCAAGATGCTCAGGAGAAACGGTAAAGTGGATAAAAGCATTTTTTTTCTTTGAAATTCCGTACTCTATTGATTCAACGATGTGTTCCTCCACAGGCATTCTGTGACCACCTGCATTTTTGTGAAATTTAAGAAGTCCTTTTGGTAACTTTCCGTATCCCAGTCCTTTTTCATTAAGCAGATACTCCAGAATAACTGCATACTCCATATTTTTCAAAATTTCTTCAATATTAATACCATCTTTTTCCATAATTACCTTTAGGTCTTCGAAAAAGGCAAAGCTATTTATGGATTCAAAAAAGTTTCCAACGGATTGAAATCCATCATTTTTAGCATCGGACTCACCTTCTTCAAGAAAGCCAAACAGATTTTTAAACATACGACTGGCAGCACCCGAAGCAGGGACAAATTTAAGAATCATCTTGTTTTTGGATGCCTCTTCATAATAATTAATCAAATTATTTGCCTTTGCTTCATCTATTGGAATAAGCCCATCACCTATTGTTGCGGGTTTCACAAGATTAGCATAAGGAAACCCGTTTTTGAAATTTTCTATTTGTAATTCGACATTTTTTATGTCGATGCCTTTTGATTTTATTTGGGCAAAATCTTTATCAGTAAACATAATATTTTGATTATTAAGTTGTTAAATTGCTATCCCTGTTTTGAAATAATGATTGGAATCTCTTGGGCAAATGTAGTAATAATTGGAAGTGTAAAAAAAAATAAATATTTTTAGGATTTATATTTAAAATAATTAATTTTGCACTCCGATTTTTTGCCCAGATGGCGGAACTGGTAGACGCGCATGGTTGAGGGCCATGTGACCCTTAGGTCGTGCAAGTTCGATTCTTGTTCTGGGCACATAACAATAACAGGTTCTATTATTTTTTAATGATAGAACCTGTTATTAGCCCAGATGGCGAAATTGGTAGACGCGCTGGTTTCAGGGACCAGTTCTCGCAAGGGAGTGCAGGTTCGATT
>JAUVIX010000158.1 GCA_030592565.1 Chlorobiota bacterium | reverse complement strand
CCAAACAATTCACTCTCGAGTAAAGTAGCAGGTATGGCAGCGCAATTAAGTTTCACAAAAGGTTTTCCTGTACGCTGACTATTTTGCTGAATGTAATTTGCAACCAGTTCTTTCCCTACACCGGTTTCTCCTTCGAGCAAAACCGTTGAATCTGTAAGGGCGACCTGCAAAGCTCGTTTTAGCACGTAACGGATGGCATCGCTTTTCCCAATAATCTTGTCAACTGAAGAAACTTTACCGAGTTCTGTTTTCAGTAGAATGTTTTCTTCTTCCAGCCTGCTTTTTAACCAATTGATTTCTTCAAATGCCTTATTCCTTTCCGTAATATCTGATCCTATGGAGATTGTTCTTTCAAAATTTCCGGCTTCATCATAAATCCCTACTGCCGACCAGTTTACTGTCCTTTCGCTCCCTGATTTAGTAAGAATACTATTTTGATAATAAGGAAGTTCCGTCGGACCGTCAATAGATTCCGCCAATTCACTTAGTGATTTCCTGTCCTTATCAGGAATTAATTTCATATAATGTTGGCCAATGATTTCTTCTTTTGTAAAGCCTGATAATTTTGAGAAAAAAGGATTAACATAGTAAATTTCCCCATTTATATCAACACCTACAACCAATAATTGTATTTTTTCGAGCAAATTTCCCCATCGTTCTTCCCGCACATTAATTGATTTTTCCAGGTGATATTTCTGATGCATATCGCGAGCAAGCTTTAAACCCATAATGATCATAAAAAGAACCAGGAAATAATCAAGAGGCAAAATATCCTCAGCAACATCAAATGGATAAACAAAAGGAAAATGCACCCTGAATATATCATCAAGCGTTAATAGCATAAAAATTATTAAAGCAGCCATAAGCAGCCATGCTGACTTAGTATCTCCATTTTTCTTTTGATAAATAGCAGCCTTATATCCAAAAATTATTATACCTGCTAAAACAAAATATGCTAATTTATTCCAGATAATAAGTTCGGAAAAATCACCTGTGACTATTAAGAGCAAGTAAGCAAGAGCCATACCTGTTGAAAGTAACCACTGAATTGTAGATTTGCAATAACCTGTATAATAACAAAAAAACCAGGGCAACAATGCGAAGTTTGCCAGGAAAAAAAAGAAACCTAATTTTGTAGTAATAGGCACGGGTTGTGTAAAAGTCATGTGAGGAAACAACATATTATATATCCCCACACAAACACCAATTAATCCTAAAAACAAATAAACTTTTTCACCACCCTTTCGTAAACCAATGATCAGGTTTACGGCTGCAAAAGCAAAGGTAATGCCCGCCAGAAAGTATAAAAATATGATAATATTCGGGTTCATAGCAGCTCAGAATCACAAATTATCCATAATTAATAAATAGCAAAGTTACGATATTTCGCAACTTTACATAAAAAAATATTAAACGGTACTAATAGCTTTATAAATAGAGCATTTATTACCGCATATAACCAATTCCAAAATTAGTGCAAGAAATTATTAATCTTTTCTTAGTGAAACAACTTAACAACATTTAACACCATTATTCAGTTCTCTTTAATATAAATAGAGTAGTTTTGTATCTTTTGGTAAATAAGATATATGTACAATAAGATAATTATCATTATGAAGTCTAAACTTTTCAGAATCATTGCAGTTCCCATTTTAATCTTATCAATAACCTTAATTGTTTTTGCATCAAGAACCGGAGACCAGGAAGATTCCGACAGTATGCGAAGAATGCTGGTTCTTAAAGTAATAACCTTCGCCATTAAAACCGGCCATTACGATCCAGGTAAAATTGATGATGAATTTTCAAAAAAAGCCTATAAGCTCTTCATCGACAGGATCGATTACAGCAAGCGTTTTCTTTTGCAGGAAGATATTGACAGACTGTCGGAATATGAAACAAAACTTGACGATGCAATGCTGGAAGACAATTTTGACTTCCTCGATCTTTCGATACAAATACTGAATAAAAGGACATCAGAAACTGAAGAGTATTATAAAAAAAATCTAAACAAACCCTTTGACTTTACTCTATCTGAAAAAGTTGAGGTTGATGCCGATAAAAGAAATTATGCGACTTCTAAAGGTGAATTAAAGGAAATATGGAGAAAGTCGCTGAAGTATGAAACTATGACGAGGGTAAAAGATATGCTGGAGGATCAGAAAAAAGCTGCCGAAAAAAGCGATACTATCACGATTAAAAGTTTTGATGAAATCGAAACAGAAGCAAGAGAAAAGATTCTAAAGCGTTATGATGACTGGTTTCATCGTATGTCAAAATTCAATGATGATGACCGTTTGAATATGTATGTAAACTCACTTGTTAATGTTTTTGATCCTCATACACAATATTACCCGCCAAAGGAAAAGGAGAATTTTGATATTCGGTTCTCGGGAGAACTTGAAGGCATTGGTGCTCAGCTTACTCAAAAAAATTCTTATATCGAAGTCATTAGAGTTATTCCTGGAAGTCCGACATGGAAACAAGGTGAGATTGAGGTTGGCGATTTCATCATAAAGGTAGCTCAGGATGGTGAAGAGCCTGTTGATGTTGTTGACATGCGCCTTGATGATGCTGTTCAGCTTATTCGGGGGCCAAAGGGTACTAAAGTAACACTCACGATAAAAAAACTTGATGGAACTATTAAAGATATTGAAATTATTCGTGATGTTGTTATCCTGGAAGAGACTTATGCAAAATCGGCATTACTAAAATCAAAAGCCGGCGAAACATACGGATATCTCAGACTGCCTTCATTCTATGTGAATTTTAACAAAGCAGATGGGAAAAATTGTTACGATGATGTAAAGACAGAACTTGAAAAGCTAAAAACAGAGAATGTAGATGGAATCATCTTTGACTTGCGGGGTAATGGAGGTGGCTCTTTACAAGATGTTGTGAAAATTGCAGGATTATTTATTAAAGACGGCCCGGTAGTTCAGGCTAAGGACAGACAAGGAGAAATAAGAATATTAAAGGATGAAGGCCCTACTGTTCAATACGATGGCCCATTGGTAGTAATGATAAATGCTGTTAGTGCTTCGGCATCAGAAATTTTTGCTGCTGCAATGCAGGATTACAACAGAGCAATTATTGTTGGTGGAAATCATTCTTTCGGAAAAGGAACAGTTCAAAATTTCGCAGAGCTTGATAGAATGGTTCCACGCAAACCGGATGATATGAAGTCTCTCGGAGCACTAAAAATGACCATTCAGAAATTTTACAGGATAAACGGAGGCTCCACCCAATTGAAAGGAGTAACACCTGATATTATTTTCCCTGATTATTACAACTACATTGACTTTGGTGAAAAAGATATGGATTATCCAATGCCATGGGACGAAATTCCTGCAGTGGAGAACAATAACTGGACACCTTTATTTAATGTAAAAGAGGTTGAGGAAAATGCTAAAAATGAGATTAAAAAGGATACTCTGTTAACTCTTGTTCACGAAAATGGCAAAAGGCTGAGAGAAATTAGAGACAATACCGATCTAACGCTTAATTACGAAAAGTACAGTGAGCTGGTCACTAAGAGAGAAGAATCGGGTAAAAGATTTAAGAGGATAGGAAAAGACACTCTCGGACTTACTATTCAGGTGTTGTTAGCTGACCTCCCAAAAATAGAAGCAGACACCTCGGCAAAAGCAAGGTCGGATGCCTGGATATCAGACCTGAAGAAAGATATCTATCTTTATAAAACCACAGGTATTATAGATGAGATAAAAGGGAAGAAAGAAGAGGAATAAGGAGTTTTGTTTCAAATCTGCGAGATTTTTTCTAATCTCAAGGCTTACGCTTAAGCCTTAGGGTTTGAAGCAGATCAATCTATCTTTTGCCTAAAAAGCTTTTTCTTTTCCGTTTCTATCCAGCCTTTATAAATAAAATAGACATATCCGTCGCGGACTTTTATTTTTTCGATATAGGGAAAAGGAATCCTTGCTGCAAAAGAAATTTCACCTGTTAAAATGTCAATTTCACGAAGCTCCCTCAAGCCATTACTCTTAAGGAAGAGCGTATACATTTTTTGTTTTTGTTCATCAATGATAACATTCTTATCCCATTTAACCGGCTTCGCCCATGCAGAAACAAATGTCCGCAACGGATCATATTTCTTTGCTAAGTGATATTTTATTGGAGTTGTAAAAATTAATGAATCAGACAGATTATAAAACTCCATAACGGAATCAGGATGATTAATAATGCAGATGGTATCTCCTATCCTTTCGATGGGAGCATAAATCGGAGACAAATATGCCAATTTATTAAAGCGATTTTGAACTTCAATATTTCTGTATCCACGCCAAATTTCATTAGCGTTAGCCCCATAGATTCCACTAATTTTAATAAGATCCATTTCAGCAGACATTCCATTACCAGATAAAAATGTCATTTTATCTCTATCAGCTATGGTCCTGAACAGTTTCCAGTTCTTCGTAGTCGTATCAGATGAATAATAGAATGATATAAGTTTTTGAAATCCATACTTCTGGAAATACAAATGGTTTCCAGCTCTGAACTTACAATCTCCCATAACATCTTTAAAATCTTCAATGTCAACTCCAGGTAATAATTTAATAATGCTATCCTCAAAGAAAATCTGAAAAGACCTTGTTTTTGTAAAAATATGCACATTACCGAGGCAATCACGAAACAACTGCAAAGGTTTGCCGGGCAACAATGCAAGCTTTGCAATCTCATTTCCTTCATAGGTTTTAAAAAGCAGTTCGGCCCTTGACAGATAGTATTTAAAAATAAGTAACAGAACTCCATTATCAAACAGCTCATAATCAAGAACCGAATACTTATTATCCCTATAGAGTGTATCTATTCTCTCAGTAGTAACAATAACGCCACCCAGTTCAGTAGCTTTGGGTGATAATTTCACATTTACATTACCAATGGGGGGGGCTGCAATATTCACTTTCAATAAGGAATAACCAATGTGTGTAAAAACGAGAGAGGTTGGAAAAATGGTTAATGATAATGTGAAGTTTCCTGATTCATCGGTTATCGTTCCAAAATGATTATTCGACGATTGAATATTAACATTGGTCAGAGGCTCTCCAGTTTTGTAATCAGTAACTGAGCCTGTCACCCTGAATTCAGTACCTTGTCCGAAAATGAATAACGGACTCAAAAAAACAAATAATATTAATATCGGTTTTCTCACATTCAATCAAGTTTCTACCAAAGTGGATCATTATCTTGAAATAATCAATTTCTGTACGGTAGATGTCACATCACCACTTTCATCAGTAATTGTTACTTTGTAAAGATACATCCCATTATCAAGGTTTCCACCAGAAGCATCCGTACCATCCCAAACAAAATAGGATATTGTTGTCCCTGTGGAGACAACCGAATTTGACCAGCCTGTCAATCTCTGGCCTGAGAGATTAAAAATCTCAAGATTAATTTTAAGCTCATCTCCGGGATGCGAATGATCCAGGGTAAATGTCGTCTCAATACTAAAAGGATTAGGCATATTCATCACCTTCGATAATGAAAGTGGTGCATTACTGCTAATCACAAAATCTATTGAAGCAACCGAAGAATTATTATATGTATCCCAGGCTTTTAAGGTTAAAGTATGGCGTCCGTCAGGAAGATTGAAAAAAGGATATGTAATCGAACCTATCTGATAACTATCAACTTCAGGGACAAAGGAATTATTCAGAATGATTGAGTTATATGTGTCTCCATCAATTTCAACAACAATATCATGTCCAATCCCATTCTGAGATATATTAATCCCATGCATATCATACAGGTCGGCCATCAGCACAGGACTGTCGTTAGTCTGGTCACCCGACACAAAACCATTATCGTTCAGATACAATTTGATTTCAGGCCCTTCATTGTCTACATTTGCATTTTGATTAAGACCGCCAACAACGACATCATTAAAATATCCTGTGGCATCACTATCGTCCGAGTAGGCATAATAACTAATCTTACCATTTCCAAAGTTGTACGCAATATCTTTTGGAACAATAAAAGTAAAAGAAAACTCACCGTCTGTTACCGTGCTGTTTCCCTCAAAAATAGATTTATCCTGACAATAAAAATTAACAGGAATACTATTAGAATCATTTCCACGGGTTTTATATGTTGTTATTTTATCAAAAACAGTTGGGATAATGTTACCACTAAAGCTGCTGTTTTTCTCACCCGAGTTATCAACAATCATCCCCTTAACAGTTATCTCAGTCAATGCTGATAATGTATCCAGAGATTCACCATTAGCAATATTCTGTCCATTAATTTCAGTAGTCACAATTTCATATCCCGGGTATGCCATTCTCATAGCAGGGTCACCAAGCAAAACAAAGTTTTTTGTTGTCGTCTGTCCGGGTGGTTTCGACAGGCGGATAAGATCGCCAAATGTTGGGAATTCCCCGTCAACCTTTTCAAATGCATTATTATAAAAACGTTTGTTTAAAGCGTAGTTCGCAAGTGAATAGGCAAGCCTTGTAGTTGTAAACAAAGCTATACCTCCTCCCTCCGGAGTAAGAAGCACAATTTCGCCTGCAGAAACCAGATAGGGGTCATCAAATCTTGAAAACTCGCAAGTGGCAGTTACAAAAACAGGAAGCATATCGTAATTTGTCCAGCCAACAATATCTGAAATACCAAGAATGCCCTCATGTGCCCATCCCAGTTCTCCACCATGGCCTACATAATTCATTATCAACACACCATCTTCAATTTGTTTTTCAATAGCAGCATTCACTTCCGGATATTTTTCCCCACTTGGAGTACTTTCCTGTGTATAGGCATCAAGATAGATTTTATTCTGATTATAAAGCGGGTCTGAATTGGTTACTATTGCAGAAAGGCTGTCAGCCTGTTGCTGGTGCATGTTGTTGTCCTGATCATCGGCAATAAAGCAAATTCTGTTACGCCATGCTCCAAAAGGAGGTAAGGCCGTTTTATAATAATGTTCTATTTTATCAACTATTGTTGAAGCATCATCAGTATTTGTGACTGGAAACCTGCCAATTCCGATATCAAGGACACCAGACCCGTCATTGCCTTCATTATCATCAAGAAAGCCGAAATAATCATCCATCACATAACTTGCAGCGGTATTCCAGGATTGATTGGTCTGAAAGGTTGGGATATAGTTAGTATTATTCTCAATCCTGTCTTTCGGATCAAAAGAACCATCCCCCATTAGTAAAAGGAATTTTGGCTCAGCACCGTCTGACCTGTCATATAACATCTTAATAAAGTCACGAATTGATGTGGGATCAGCCACCCCGGAAGAAAATTCATTAAAAACCTGATCTGTGGTAACAATAATAGTAGTTAAACCATCCCTCTCCTCGTGCAATTGAGCCACTCTTTGCGAAGCATCTGTAAACAAAGGATGTGTAATAATTATCATATCCGCTCCGGAAATACTATGCAAATCCTGATTTTCAATTGTACCAACAAATTCAGGAGTCAATAATAAAGAGTTGTCGAAAGTAATAAATTCACGCAGTGAATCGGTGTGCAACCGAAAATGTATCTCCTGATCATTAATATCGAACTGAATATTTTTTGGGTTATAGATATTTGTTACTTCCCAAACCTGGGTATTTCCATTTGCTCCTGAAATAATAAAATCAGAAACAGCACCTTCAGCTAATGAATTCAAATCGCGGAAATAGAGTTGTGAATTACTGATCTTCAGTTTACATCTTGCATTAATACGAATATTATCAAGCCAAACCATCGAAGATATTGAAGATGGAGAATATTTGTATTTAAGTTTTATTAGCTCGCTGGCAGATTGATAAGAAAACGTTCTTTTTTTTGTCCTTGCATATAAGACAGATCCCAGAGTAACAGACATCATTGTAGTCTTATCAACCTGCTCGCCATTAGCTGTTACTACGATCGTATCGTTGGTAAAAGTGCGATTCGCAAAGCCTGTTTTAACTGTAACTAATGAAGATGTATCAATATGTGGAATAATGAAGTCATATTCATACTCCAGAACCTCTCCAAATTCATCGCTATACCAGAACTTCCCTGATTTAATGAGGTTTATTCTTTCTTCCTGGTATGCAGTGTAATAATTATAAGTATAAACTACTCCTGATGGGTCATCAACTGTTTGAGGTTGTG
>JAUVIX010000075.1 GCA_030592565.1 Chlorobiota bacterium | reverse complement strand
GCTTGGAGGTCAAGTTGTTTTGTTTCTCCTGCTGTGGCGAGTGTAATTGCTTTTAAATCCTGAAGTGACTCATCATACTCAGTAATAGTTGAAACAATCCCGCCAAATAATCGTGACATTGATCTGATAACAACCATAGCACCGGCAACGGCAATACCTATTTTCTTAAAAGCATCAACACCACCTTTTGCATATTCTCCGACAAAAGTACCACCACGCCCCATCTCTTTATTAGCTTTTCGTTGAGCGTCTTCAAGTCTTTTTATGTTTGCTGCTACTTCCTTGAATTCTTTTGATCCAATAACTAAACTCCTGATTTTTACCCTTGCTTCTGCAAGTTCAGCATTAACCCTGTCAAGTGTATTAGCTTCTGATTTATTAAGGTTTATTGTATGTTTAATTTCTTGGTTTAGGTTTTTTTTTGAATTTCTTAAATATATCTGTCGCTGTGTTAATTGTGCCAGCTTTTGAGTTTGATTAGCGGTTAATTTTGTGCCTTTTTCCTGATTTTGCTGGTAAAGTTTATCCTGATTAATAAGTTTATTCCGCTCCTGTGTGACGGCTTTTAATTCAGCTTCGACCTTTGAAAGGCTCTTAACCTGTTGATCGGTGCCTTTTATGATTAGGCTATATATTATTTCTTTTTTCATGTGATCAAATTATTAATTGAATATCTTAAAAGATTACTACCGTCATATTTAAAAGCAATATTCTTTGACTTTTGAACATAATAATTACCCTCAGAAAGCCCTGCTAAAGAACCGATGTAATCCCTGCCTGACCAGCTTGCTTCAGATGTTATCTCAGAAATAACAGCGGAGTCAGTAATTAAAAAACTTGTAGTTGTTGTTGGTGTAGTAGTCGAAGAACCACCACCACCACCGCCTGATTTTCCCGTTCCTTCGATTAAAGAGTTGGAATAAGTAACACCCTCCTGAAGAACCCTATGTTGAAGAAGCTCTACTGTTGTGCCTTTGCCTGATTTATAAGCTGAAATCTTATTAATAGTATAAGAACCGTGAAAATTATTCTTATCAATGAATACTGTTGACCGAAAATCCTTTCCTGAGACACAATTGATAAGATTAGAAATAAAATTATCATTAAAATAAATATTCAGCTTTAATAATTTTGCATTATTCTTTTTATTAAGAAGCCCCTTCCAGTAGGTATCCATAAAATGTTCAGCGTCATATGATGTAAATTTTGTATAATTAGACATCGCAGAGTCTTCAAAAATCCACTGTTCACCACTTTGCACCGCTGTTTGACCATCGTAATAAAGAAGTCGGGGCTTAAAATTCATATATTGCTCAGGGACTTCAGGATATTCTAAGGATTTATTCCACAGTTTAGGTATTTCATTTGTATCAAATCCAATCTCTCTACACACCCCCATCAAAGCCAAAGAAAACAGTTCATTAATATGATCTTCTGTTTTGCCGTTTCCTTCAGAAAGGGTTGCAACACGTGCATAATTGGTAATCATTGAATCGTTAGCATCTATGTTAAACATCAAACGAATAAATGAAGGGATTTCTTTTTTCTTAAAAGATATGTTTGATCCTTTATCCACGTAATCAGATAAATCATTCTTATCATTTGAGAAAAAACTATCGTAATCTTCAATATAAAGAACCCTCTCTTCATTATTTGGCGCAATCATTACGTTAAAAAGCTGCAATGCTTGTTTTAGAAATTCCTTTTGTGTCATATCAGGCAACCAGTCAGACATTACCCAACTGTAATTCTTTGCAGGTCTCAAAAGAATCAGGTCTTTAAAATATGTATCTGAGTTATTATGTACTAAAAGGTTGACTGTTCTGTTTGTTCCTGATGTATTATTAGCTGTTCCTGTTACTGTAATTCTTATCTCAAAGTAATCCGCTGCCTGAAATGTTTGGTATCCGCTGTTAACTGTTAGGGTTCTATCAATAAATGTTTCATCAACCCATGTTATAAATGGCTGATCATCTGATTTTATTGAAGATCCGTTTTTTAGAAGCTCAATTTTTAAAACAGTAATATTCACATCTTCAATAACTGCATTCCAGTTTAAGGTCAAAGAAATACTTGATTGAAAACGATACGATCCTACTGAAGCAGCTGTAAATTTATATGTTGTTATGCTGTAATTACTTCCATTATTGAAATTATCGCCTGTTACATTATTGAATTTGACAATCCTATTATCGTCAGTATTTGAATTAAACAACAAAAGCGTTTTCCCTGCTCCCGGGGTTATTGAATGTGAATAATTATCACTGTCACTCACACCTGCCTGATAAAGATTTTCTTCTTTGAACTCATCTGTGTAAATATCCGGACTTTTGGGAAAAGTCATATACCACTTTCCAAATGCCGCTGAATCTAACAGTGTGCTCTCAATCTTATATCCGACCCCTTCAATAATCTTTTCAATCAAATCTATTAATCTAAAAGCTGGAAGTCGATCTTCAACAACAACCTCGTCTTCATTTAAAAATTCACCGTAATTAATCAAAGGATAAAGGTATCCAAGTCCCGCTGTCTCTGAGACGTTTATTATTGCTTCAGTATAAGAGTGATCAAGAACGGACATATCAAGGTCGGTCATCATTAAAAGTTCCAAATCTTTTACCAAATCACCAATACCACCGATTAATTGAATAGGGAGGAAAACACCCTTTGAAGTTCTTATTGTATCGTATTGTTTTACCTTTCCTTTTAACCTGAAAGCGTTCCTGATTGTTAGTTTAGCAATAAGGTTGTCGATTGAAGTCGAACTGTTAATATCTACAAGGTTGCCAAGATTTTTTAGGTTGTTTTTTGTTGCGGGAATATGAAGCATACCCGTCTTAAATGGCTTCTTTAAATTGATTTCATTAATATCTGAGATTGCAAGGTCAATAGGAAAATCAACTTCTGCAATTTCAATATCTTCATCATTTATTATTAATTCATGTTCTTGCATCATTTAATTTTTAAAGGACACCTTTGTTCTATACATTTTCCATACCTGCCATAAAATATAACAGACAACCCATTAAAACTATTTCTTGCATGCGTGCAACGTCCTTTTTTATGCTTACCATATCGACATAAATCACTGGTTGTTTCTGTTCTAAAGTCTTTTATTTTCCAATTCATATCATTGTTTCTAAAAAACGATTAATCATCCGCCTTGCTTTATTTTCATTTTTTACCGTACCATAATCAATTAAATTTTTACCTGAAAATATTTCCCAGCTTATTTCTTCTGTGTCATAATAAACCATTATGATCTTGTATCCTTTTGGTATTTTCATGAATTTAACATTCTGTCTTCAATTTCAAATTCAGCTTCTGGTTGTTCTAAGTCAATTGTTTCAATCTTATACTTTGAAGGAATTAGATAAACCTCTTCCAAAGTTGAAAGATCAAAATAATAATGTTTATCTGACTCCTGTAATTCTCTTAAAAACAATAAGGTATCTTCATGTTCGCTTTGCCCCGTAAGTTTCCAACGTTCATATTGACTAACCTTTAATGTTTTCTTTATCCTGTCTGTTTTATAGCTGTTTTTTTGGATAACATTTTGTTTTATAACATCTTTATAAGTATACTGGTCAAAGCCGCCTAAATGGGTTTTAAACCATATAATAGTATCTTTTGCTCCCTGCCTGTCAACATACAAAGTAAGTGTTTCTGAGATAAGAGTTGTTGCGGCATTATTGATCTTTACCGTAATGTAATTAACAGCAGAGGTAAAGATTGCAGCCGCTAAAGTTAAAATACACCGCCCACCAACAACAGTAACCGTTCCTGCTGCTGGTATTCTTACATCATCAATTTTTGCGCCTGCTGAATTATATCTTGCTACATCACAATAAACCGCCGTTTCAGAGGTTAAAAAAGACAGTTGAATCTCTGCTGCTGTTGTCACCTTCCATATTGAAGGGAATGTTTTTAAAAAGCTCCCAACAGGAGAAGTTGACATAATAAAATCAGTCAGGCTTTCACCGTCCTGGAGTGCAATATTATAACCGATTATATCTTCTGCTGAAAGATCGTTTATATTTAATGTGTCAGCTTCTTGACTTTGCCCATTACTGTCATCAAATATTTCAGTATAGGTTAATTTGTATTGAAAATAAGAATTTGAATTTGTTGTCACTATTTGACTTGTTCCAATACTATCAACATCATCTGAGAGTTGATTTTGAATAATCCCTGAGACATCTTTAGAATATTTATCAGCATTATCGGCATCAATATAGCTTGTTTCCTGAACAACACCGGCGGCATTTTTCAGTTCCATTTTAACCTGAAAATTAGTATTGTTTCTTGTGATCGTTCCTGTATCCCCGGAATAAGCAGCATCATATGCAAGGTTTATTGTTACCGTTGACGCTCCTTTTGCTGTCACTTGATACCTTGATCCATTTGGTACATGAGAAAACCCTGAGGGAATAATACAATCTTTAACCTCGTAATTATGCGGGTATGCAGTGGTAAACTGTACAAAACCACCACTGTCGGCCGTTCCTGTCACCGCTGTTGCCTCAGCATTATCTCTATCAGATTCAACCTTCCAAAGAACTTCATTGAAAGCGGCGTGTTTTGCTGAAGGATTCGTGTCAACTGTTAAGGCCATAATATTTATGTTGTTTCGTTAATTATTTTTTGCTGTCGTGTAATCATGTTATCAAATAAAATTAAGAATACCTGATCAAATGCGTTTGTGATTTCTGAATTTAATTTCCTGTCAAAGAAAACAATATCAAGAAAATCTGATCTGATGCCTGTCTTTGAATATTTTGCGCTTGCTTTTGTTGACATCCCCTCCTTTGAGTGTTTGTTTGCAATGGCAAACGCTGCATTTTCAGGATCAGTCATGCCTCTGAAGCATGCATATTTAATCAATGCTTCAATATAAAGTGAGTGTTTTGCGCCCGTTCTTACTTCAGGATCGTATGGTATCTTTGTGGAATGAACACCGGTATGGAGAAATTTTGAGTAAAAAGGATAACTGCCTAAAAGATGCACCTCATCGCCGTGAACATTTATCTCTTCGCTGTGATCTTTGTAGACCTTCCCTGTCATCACATGACCTTGTAAGATAAGCTCCTGTTTAATCCGGTTATGAATAAGAACCTGAACTTCTTTTAATCCTTTTATGTATTTTTCATCTATCATATATTTCTGCAATCTTTCACAATAAGCGAAAATTTGACTTGTAATGTAAATAAATGCTTTGCATCGTTTAAGAAAGGGAAAGTTTTTACTGATCCATCCAAGATGTAAGGAAAGGTCGAACTGACTGAAGTTGTAATAAAGTCAATCAGTGTAACCATATAATCATCAAGTGCCTTCCAGCGTTCATCGTATGAAGTCGAATCATCCTGATCGTGTTGATTCTCAATATAAAGTTCAATTTCATACTTTGTTTGTGGTCGTTTATAGTTTGAGATTTCATATTCAGAAGGATGTAGAATAATAACAGGAAAATCACGGTTTCGTGTTATCCTTTCTTCAAAGATAAACCCATGTATGAAGTTCATTCCTGATATGCTGTTTGCAGCGGATTCAATTCTCTCTTTAACATTTTGTCTATTCATGATATTTTATTTTATCCCCCAAAATCTAATATCTGTATTTAAGATTTCAAGATGTTGTAATTTGAATTTCTTTGTAAAGGGCTCAAGCATTTCCTTTGTAACATTCTTATAATATGAAGTAAAAGGGCTATCCTGTTGGTTTCTTTTAGCCGTTCCATGCTCTTTCCTTCCTGTTGAAGCCGCTGTTATAATTATTAATCCAAACGGCTTTAAAAGGTCGTACATTGCTTGTAGGCTCTTTTCAAAGTATTGATCATGTTCTAACATCTCAGTACAAATAATCGTATCAAAAGGATCATGCTTGTACAAATGAACAGGACTGACAACATCAACGCCCTTACCTTTTCCTAAATCTAATCCAATATAATTACAATCAGTAAAAAGATTTCTGACAGTGCCGTTAATATTAAGACTACCAACCTCCAACACATTACAGTTATTGAAAAAGCCTGAATACTGTTTTGAAACTGACTTGCAGAAGTTTATTTGTTGTTTGTGTGCCATTGTTTATAAAATTCAAACGATTCTTTACGTACTCTCTTTTTCAACCAATCCATATTGGTATCATGATCTTTATATATCCTGTCATCATGACCACGCCCACCGCATAGACCCGTATTATGCTTGATTCCAACTACTTCAAATTCTTTTAATAGCTTATAATTTTTTGCGAACTGCCATAAAGCAAGGTCAAGCCATATATTATTAGGAAAAACAAATCCGTTCAAAGCTGATTTTTTAAACCCAGTACAAAATAAACCACTCCTATCTTGATTGTTGTGTGTTAAGAATTTATAACCAAGCGTTTTGATGTTATAGTACCATGTAGAACCCACGCCAATAAAATCACAATCAAAAGCCATTTTTTCAAAATAATCATCAGGGTAATAATCATCATTCTCAATTATGAATATTTTATCATTCCTACTTTGTTTAATCCCTGATTTTATACGATCTACAAGGTCAATATCTTTAGAAACGGGCTTGTAATTAACGTGAATAATCTGATCAGGCTTTACCGTCTGCCTTTCGAGTTGAAAAAAACAGTGATCCGTAAATTCCCTTCTATCGTTTCTGTCTGGTATAATTACACTGAATTTCATTTAATTAATCTTTTTAAAGTCATCAATGCTTATTTTCTTAAATGCTTTTATCTTTGACTCCATTCCTACGTTTATAACTTTCATTCCGTTAAGATTTAACTTTTCATAATACTTATTGAATACATCGTATCTCGCTTGTCCGTTAAGAACTGCTGTCTGTGAATAAGAATATCTTTTACCGTTTTGATTGCCTCCGTCAAGTCCTAAAAGATAAACTTTATTATACCCCATCAATGCCGCAACCGACAAAGCAAATATCCCTGAAAGATTAAATGAAGGAACAATATTTTCCTGGTAATTGATTTGTTTGTCTTTATGGATATACACTTTAAATCCATTGAAATACCGTGCAATTTCATCTGTAAAGTGTTCTCTGATTGTTATTCCAAAAGAATCGATCTTATCAATTCCCTCCTTTTTAATCCAGGTAGGAGCGTCCCAAAAGATGTTATACTTTCCTTTTACCCTAAAGATCATATCATTAATAACCATCTTTTCCATTTGAAGACCGTCAAGAAAATCCAAGTGACCAGTAATCGAAGAACCCTTTCCGATTATTACAAGTTGTTTCATTTCTTTACACTCAATTCGTTAAACTTTGATACCGATCTTTGATAACTTACATATTCAAAAAACACAATAACGTTAGTCTCTTCTGTCTCTTTTACCTTTAAGATATTCCCAGCAACCGATAAAATTTCACCATAAAACCCAAACGAACTCAATCCTGATTCATGACTTGCTTTTTTTGCTTGGAGACCACCCGACTCAAAGACGTTCTTGAATCTTGTATGAATATATTTGAAAGTCTGTTCAAAAAAAAAGTAACCTCAAACATAATCGACACCGGCAAACTATCAAATTCTTTTGCATTATCAAGGCATTTCTGTCTGTTATATTTTTCAATCTTTCCGTTTTTCTTTTCCCTGCAAAGTATTGAAATAACATTCGTTGCAACGTCAACCGATCCATTCTTTAGCTCTTTTGCATATAGTTGAAGGTCTGCCACCTCAGCAAATTCCACAATAGACTGCGAACCACCTTTAACAACTTGATCAATCTCCTCCCTGTCTGCAATAAAATAAAATTCTTTTCCTTTGTGTGTGAAGTGATCAATGCCTTTCATCTCGTAATTAAAAGGAGTGTGTCTAATCCCAAAATCAAAATCAAGGCATAATTCACTGTAAAGTTGCTGCCTGACATCTGAATAAAGACGGCCGATAATATCATCAGGGATGTTTGACATCAATTTGATTATCTTTCCCTGGTATACTGGGATATTTCTGATAATATCCTCATCGGTTTCCTGAATAATATGCGCATCTTCCTTTCCTTTTGCAAGGTTATCAAAGAACTCTTTTAAGTTAGCAGGCAAATCATTCTTTACAATTTCCCTTGCATCTGCAATAGATATTTCCCTCCAGTCATTCTTAACCTGATACTCTTTACCTGCTAACTCAATTACGATCATCTTATCCGCCTGTTTTTAATGTAACGAATATTCTTAAAAATCATTACGAACCTACCCATTGGCTTACCGGCTGCCTTACGTGCCTTCATAATTACCTCCATTTCGTCCATTGCTAACTGAAGGTGTACTTTTGCTTTGTCCGTTGACTTTTTTGTCAGTGCAAGAAGTTTCTGATCTGGTGTTAATTCAACTTTTGCAGTTGTTTTTGCTTTTGCAGTTGTTTTTGCTTTCATTTGTTAAAGTTTTAAGTTAATAAAATACAAAAGTAATAATTTTATATAACAGTTGCAACCATTATTTTATTTGTTGTCATGCTTTCGACTATTCCAGTCAGTGTATCAGGGGCGTCATCTTGTTTGTTTGTGCCTTGCATCTTAAAAGTAGTCATATGTTCATAGAACTGAGGCCAACGAACAGACCAATCAGTGGGGAAAAAAACACGTTCAACAACCAAGTGAGAATTTGAAAGTATCCTGGCTTTTTTATTTTTACTTTGGTGAAATTTCTTTATAACTATTTTTCTATTCTTAAAAGTATCAACACAAATCCTGTTCACGTTCCTTCCAAAGGCAGCCCCGCCAGCATTAGCTTCTATTAATGCAAGGTTGACCTTTCCATTAGTAAACATTTCAGCGGTTTTCTTTTCAGTCGTTTGAGGGCTATCTTGTGTGTAATATACATCTGTAACATAGGCGTTACTTTTGTAAACAGCATAATTAACAGAACAAAGAAAGTCCGAGCCCTCGTCTTTTGAGTCGGTGTAGTTTCTTATTTGTTCAATAACTGACTGGCCCAGATTGTCAATAGGCAAGTCGGTATAAGTTTTAAAGCCCCTGTAAAGAATATCCTTTGAGTCGATTGTCCTTTGGTGATAATTAGCAAAGAAAATCATTTCAAGAACATTATCTTTAATCATAAAAGATTTTCTTCTCTGGTATTCCGCCCACGAAAGGAAGTCCTCACAAAGCATTGTATCAGTTTTTTCATTATAGGCTTCTCTTTTAAAGATATACCACTGGTTTTTTTCTTCTTTGAGTAACCGCCCACAAAGGTCGTTTTCCGCCCAGCGTGTATGATTAAGAATAACCTTTGCTTCACCGCCTTTTGCCGACACCCTTGAAGAAAATGTACCACCGTACCACAGATAAATTTTTTCAAGTGCGTTTTCATTCATTGCCTCTTCTAAATCTTTAACCGGGTCATCGACAATTTGAAGTGTTGCACCCTTAGATGTGATCGACCCTCCTACACCAGCACCAATGTAACTGAAGTGTTCACCCTCAATAGCCCACCTCTGACTTGAGCGGTCAAATTTGTTCGTATGTAAGTCAGGAAAAATATCTGAAAAAACAATATGATCAGGATGGTTCTTTACTTCTTCAATTGCATTACGTGCATACTTACTGAAGTCCTTTGCTGTGGTGTCGTTGTAAGATGCTGTAATAATCTTTTCCTGCCTATTGCGTCCAAGTGTCCAACAGGTGAAATTAACGAGCGTTCTTGTTTTGCCAAATTGTGGAGGTAAGTTAATAATTAGCTTCCTGACTACTTTACCGTTTAACTTCAGTCTATTGTAGTGAAAATCATTCAGGACGTTGCAAAGCTCTTTGAGGTGGGGGCGGGTGTCAAGGTAAAATTCTGATTCTTTTAATTTGCAAAACTCCCAAAAATCAAGACTGGCAAGTTTTAAAGAAACAAGTTCATTGATGTATTCAGTCTTGCTTTTCATCTTCAGGATAGTGACCGTATTTCAATTTATAAAGTTTCCTGTAATCATTTGGGAGGTCAGGGTTCATCGTTTGTTTTACGTTTAGATCAGCCTCTTCTTTGTAGCCCCTGTTTTTACCTTTTGTCCTTAGATATTTCCAGGAAGTATCCAGTTTTACGGATGTTGTAATCTTTTCACCTGCAATTGGTTTCCCTTCCATTACCTTTGTAACATTTCCTTCTGCAATATCAATTGTCCTTTCGGTAACTTCTTGAACAACTTGCTGAAGCATTTCGGAATTTTGAACACGCTTATAAACGTTCATATAAGTGTAACCAAGTGCTTTCGCAACATACGTAAGTAATCCTGAATGCTTTCGGATAGATTCTGCAAGAACTTTATCTGATATTTTTTTAAGTGCCATTTGTATAAATAATATAAACAACTCTACAAAGATACAATAAAAAAAGATATAAGTCAATTCTTACTTAATTGAGCATACTTTTCAGGGTTATTCACACCTTTTGCATGTGCCTTTTTTATAATTTCAATGCCTTTTTTTAGAGTTCTGATTGAAACATCCTGCCCCCTACTTTGTCCCTGACACCAATTATAAAGTATTTCAAGTGTTAAATTAATTGCCTCCTGGTAATTCTTTAACGCATCTGTTTCTGCAAATATTACCTTTGAATTATTTAAAATTATTCTTAAATTAATCAATGGTAGTTTTTTAACATCAAAGCTCCTTGTTGCCCCCTCCGCTGAAGTTAGTATTTTATCAAATAACGTGTTTGCTGCTTTTATTACTCTCCTTTTTTGTTGTCTATTCATTGTTTTCAATTTTATAATGCTTTAAATTCGTCTTTTAATTCTTTGAATTCTTTTTCAAGCAATTCCATAACATCGCTTTTTTTAATCAATTTATTGGTCATTTCAGCATCAACCCATTCAAGTAATCCACCAGATTCGTCTATAAGTTGAAGCTGCAATATATTACCGTTTTCCTTATACGTATTTAATGTATTTTCTTTTTCTCTTATTTGCAATAAAAGAGTTGTTGCTTTTTTAACTGTTTCTATATCCATGATTGTTTTTTTAATTTTAGTTAGTATCTTTTAATAGCCTTTTATCTGATTTATTCCAGTCCCTTTCCTTTTGTAAAAAAGTATTTTCTGATTTAAGATGCTGGTTAGCTTTGTTTAATTCGATGTTTTGTTTTACCGACTTATCTAAATTAGTGGCTAAATAATATATCCCAGCAACCCATATTAAGAATATAATTACAAATATTATACGGTTAAATGTTTTCATAGCTTTTTAAATTCGTTTAATATAACTCCTATCTCGTAAGTATTCATGGTTTTAGCTTAAAATGGTGAATCATTATCTTCTTTATATTTTTCAAATATACTACATCCACTGCAATTTGCATGAAACACCCCATTTCTGCTTTTAGCTTCATTTATCCGATTTACTATATTAATGACCTCCTGTAAATCAGATTCGAGAAGTCCAATATCGTGTTCATTGGCGAAATAATTAAATAACTCCTGCGTTTCTTTCATGATTCCTTTGTTTTGTCGTGTAACCGATGCTTCCTACAAACAGGGCAATAATGCCAGCCATACCCTAAAATTTTGAAGTTAGCTTTGTTGTGTTCGGGGTTTATAGTGTTTTTACATGTTCTACATTTTATTTTCATAAGGTATTGTTAGTTGTGCTTTTTTATAATTAGTAATTAATATTTCTATTTGTCTGTTTTTTAATGTTTTCCGTTCACCAATTATATGAACATTTAATTTTCTTTGCTCTGCCTGATCTAAAATAAAAAGATTATTAAATTCACTCATTGCCCACTTACATCCAGTTTTTTGTAAACAATCAAATAAATCAATACTCTCTTTTTCTGTGAATGAACTTGAATAATTATTTCCAGTATTTAGGTAAGGTGGATCGGCATAAACAAAACTTTCATTAATTTCTTTTTCATTGTGAAATGGTATTTTTTTAAACACATCCCTAAAATCATAATTCATAAAATCAACACCAAAAAGAAAATCATAGGTTTTTTTAATATTCTTATAAAGTAATGTCGATGCGTTATGATTATTAAGGCGTAATGTGTCTGATTTTCCCAAATATGAAAAGTTACTTAATAATAAAAATCGTAAGGCTTTTTTAATAGGATCGACTTCCTTATTCTTTTTCCAATATTTCCACAAATCTGAATGAATAGGCATCATATAAAAAGCCTTTTCAATTTCTTCTTTTTGATTCATTATAACTTGAAATAAATTAAAAACATCAGAGTCCAAATCATTAACGATATTATATTTAGCTTTTGGTTTATTAAAAAACATCCCTCCTGCTCCAAAAAATAATTCAATGTAAATTTTATGTTTGGGAAAATATTTTTGTATTTCCTTTGCCAATTTGCTTTTATTTCCAACCCGTGTTAAAATCATTTAATACCCCCATTCACAAGCTGTACAACAAAATCCGTTATAATCTCTTTCATTGTGTCCTCTT